>LKNG01000003.1 GCA_001564115.1 Natrialbaceae archaeon Tc-Br11_E2g8
GTAGGAGTCACCCGTCGTCGAGAACTGCTCCTCGCCGCGGAACTCACGCTCCTCGGCGTCCGTGACGAGCAGCTCCATGCCGGGTTCGAGCAGCTCGGCGGACTCGGTCCACTTGCCCCAGAGGGTCACCGTGGTGGGGCCGTCGGCGGCGGGCGCGTCCCCCATCGACGCGTCGCCCCCGCTTTCGGCGCGTCCACCGCCATCGGTGCGTTCGTCCCCGTCGCGGGCGTGTCCGCTTCCCTCGTCGGTGTGTCCGCTCCCGTCGCGGGCGTGTCCGCTTCCCTCGTCGGTGTGGCCACCGCCGTCGTCGATCTCCGGATCGGCTCCGTCGTTCGTTATCGACTCCACGACGACCGGGACCTCCGCGAGCTCGCTCTCGCCGTAGCTCGTCGAGACGGTCCGCAGCGTCGCCTCGTCCGCCACGGTGCCGCGTACGTTCACGCCTCCGAGAGTCGGCCGGCGGGGGAAAAACGCTGTCGGTCGTCGACTCCCGTCGGTGGCGGCTCCTCCCCGCGACGGCCGGGTTTCGCTGGCGGTGAAACGCAGCCCATCGCCGGGCGGAACAGCTACCCATCGTGGGACCGTCCGGACGGTCGATGCCGCTGCTCCAGTTCGACGCGAGCTTTTCGATCGACGACGGGGAGGCGTTCGCCGAGGCGGTCACCGAGCTGTACGCCGAGCGGATGGCCACCTCGCGGGGACACGTCGCCGTCGTCCTCCGGGAAGGGGTGACCGCGACCCTCGGCCGTGCGGAGGGCGATCGGCTGCTCTTTCTCGACGCCGAGATCCGGCGGGGTCGCAGTTTCGACCGGAAGCGAGCGTTCGCACTCGCCGTCATCGAGGAGGCCCACGACCGGTTCGGGATCCCCCGGAACGACTGTAAGGTCGTGTTCACCGAACATCCGGGCGAGGCGATGATGGGGCACGAACGGGTCGGCGGCGAGTGGGACGGCGACTGACCGGCGGTCCGCGGAGCCGTGGCGGCTCGGTCCGCGGAGCCGTGGTCACCCACCAGTCGATCGGACGGTCCGGCTCGTCCGGGCCGACCGATACGTTCTTTCGGCTCCCCTCACAAGGCCGACCCATGCGGATCCGCGACTGGCAGGACGTGCTGGGGGAGGTCGTCGAGCGCGACGTCGAGCCGACCGACTGGCGGGCGGTCGCCGGCGACCGGGCCGACGGCGTCGGCGAGGACATGTACCTCGCTCACCCCCGCGTCGGCGTCTTCGCTCTGAAGACGTACGCCAAAAACCCCTTCGAGGTCCGTGGCGTCGGCACGCGGGTCGCCCGCAGGCTCGACGACGAGATCGGCCCGTTCATGCCCGCGGAGGACGCCGACGGCCGCTTCGCCGTGCGGTCGCCTCCGGAAGACGAGGAACACGCCGAGTCGATTGCCAGCCGGCTCGAGGCCGTCGTCCGGACTCACGCCGACGCCCCCACGACGCCCGAGGACTTCTTCGAGGACGTGATGGAGGCCGTAGAGAGCCCCGCCTTCGGCCCGATGGCCTACGACGGCTACGGCCGACCAGACGACCTCGACGAGCTCGCAGACCGGTTCGAGGAGGCAGAGGGGTTGCTCGACGCCGAACTCGACGACCTCATCGAGACCGACGAGGTCGACCGGGGGTTCATGTGACCGGCGTCGGCGGATCGCTTCCGGTGTAGGAGATCGCTCCGGCGCCGTCAGATCGATCCCGGCGGGGCACCTGGGAATCGCTCTCCAGCCTCGTTGCCTCCACTCGTCCCCTCGATCCACCCTCACTCCACCCGCGGGGCCGTCTCGTCGGTCCGTCCGGGGAGTTCGAGTTCGATCTCGAGTTCGGGCTCGCCGACGCCATCGAACTCGACTTCCAGTTCGACCGGACCCCCGAACGCGAACGGCAACGTCCAGTCGTCGTCGGCGATGGTGAGCGCCTCGCCGTCCCGGAGACGCTCGCCGACGGCGACCAGGAACTCTCCGGCCTCCTCGGGCTCGAGGCGGTACTCCTGCTCGAACTTCCGGCCGGCACGGATCACCGTCGGCCCCTCGTCGTCGGTGTCGGCTCCTTCGGCCGGCTCCTTCTCGTCATTGTCGGCTCATTCGGTCGGTCCTTCGTCGTCGGTGTCCCCACCGGCTTCGACGGCGGGCTTCTTCCCACCGTGTGCCTCGGGCTCGCTCTCGTCGGGTTCGCCGTGTTCGTCGGCTTCGGGATCCATGGTTTACCGTAGACCACCGACGATGATCAACGGATCGCCCTCCTCGCACGCTCCGAGCTACACACGGGCCCGGAACGTTCCGAGCACGCGACGCTTCGGGGCCCGGAACGTTCCGAGCACGCGACGCTTCGGGGCTCCGCACGTTCCGAGCACGCGACGCTTCGGGCCGGGCGACCGTCGGTCGGACCGACGCGCCTTTTCGGCTGGCGCCCGACTCCCCGGCTATGAGCGCCGAGGGCGTCATCCGGGACTACTACCGTGCCCTGCGGGCGGGCGAGCCGATCCACCCGTTCTTCCTCGAGGACGAGTCGACGGTCAAAATCGGGGTGTTCAGCGCCGTCTACGGGGAGGCGGTGGCCGACTCCCTGCGGGCACAGACCGAGACGACCGGGGAGTGGGTCGTCGAGAGCCACGGCCTCTCGGTGGCCGAACGCGGGACGGTCGCCACCTTCGCCGACGAGGTCCGGCTGGCCTGGACCGACCACGAGGCGGAGGTCCGGTATCGCTTCGACACCCGGTGGACGGGCACGCTCGTCCGGACCGACGACGGCTGGGAGTTCGTCTCGATGCACGTCAGCGCGCCGCGGGATCGCAAATGAGCGGCCGGCGACGGGACCACGGCGGCGAGGGCATCGCGGACCGCCGGCTCATGGCCGGCTTCGTCCTCCTGGTCGGTCTCTCCGGCGGACTGATGGCCGTCCAGGGCGGTGCTCCGGCGGCCGTGGTCGCCGTCGCCACCGCCGGCGGGCTGGTTGCCGGCGGACTCCTCCTGTGGTATCTCCTCCGAATCGCGACCTAGCCGTCGGTTCGCGACCCGAACGCCGTTCGCGCCGTAGCTCAGGGATCGACCCGCCGGAGCCAGAGCCCGGGGGCGTCGAGTTCCTCGTCGGTCGGCAGGCTCTCCGGGCCCTCCCAGACCGCGCCGGCCGCCTCGAGCCCGCGGGCGTCGACGACGCCGTCGAAGAAGGCCTTCCCGCGCTCGTACTGACGGCGCTTGAGTCCGAGGCCGAGCAGCCGACGGAACAGCCGCTGGAGGGGGCCCCGCCCCCGCCGACGGGCGTCGATCTTCCGTCTGAGGTCGGCGTACTCGTCGTCGAACGCGTGGTCCATCAACAGCTCGGCGTACCCCTCGACGACGGTCATCGTCGCGTCGAGTTCGCGAAACGCCGCCCGGTCGAATCGTCCCTCCGAGAGGGTCTCGATCCCCGCCTGCATCCGGGATTCGAGGTGCTCCGACAGCCACGGCGCGGCGCCGAACTCCGCGGCGTGGGTCACCTCGTGGAACGCGATCCAGCGACGAAACCGTGGGTAGTCGACGTCGAGGGCCGTCGCGGCCCGCTTGATGTTCGGCCGGACGAAGTACAGCGCGTGGTCCTCCTCGGGGGTCTCCGCGAGCAACAGCGGATCGTACTGCCCCAGGACGTTCCGTCCGAGAAAGCCGAACAGGACGGTCATCGTCCCCGTGTTGATCGTTCGGGCGACTCCCGGGAACGCCCCGACGCCGGGGTCGATCCCGCCCATGACGCGCTCGAACGTCTCGACGTTGGCGTCGATCCAGTGGTGGCGGTTCTGGATCTGGACGACCTCCGGAACGTCGAACGCGAGATCCGCGACCCGGCGGATCTCCCGGCGGGCGTCGCGGACGTCCCGGGCGTACCCCGCCCGCTCGCCGGGTTCCAGTGCGAGCGAACCCGGCTCCGTGATCGCTTTCGCCCCCTCGGCGGCGGCGGTCCAGTCGATCACCGACTCCCCGGAGGCGCCGGCGACCGACCGAACGCTACGATAGAGACTCACGAGGCCGGCTACGGGTGGCGGACGCAAAAGGGTTCGGCCGCTAGTTCACCACGATGTTCGGCTCCTCGCGGTCTTCGAGTGGCTCGTCGTCGTCGCCGCGGTACCGGCGGACGGCGGCCGCGAGTGCAACCAGGACACCGAGCCCGACCAGGACGCCGAGCGCCGCCCGTCCGTTGCCGCCTTCGGAATCGGCGGTGGCCCCCTCGTCGTCCGACTCAGCGTCGCTACCGAGGACCGGCACGTCCTCCGGGAGCGTCGATGGACCGATCTGGACGCCATCGACGTGCAGCTCGAAGAACGTGAACTTGCGATCAGGCATGGTTCCACCAACGCGGAGACGACACTTATCGGTTGTGCTCGGATCGACGGGAGCTCTCCGCGATCGGCAGCGACCGATCGCTCGGCCAACACGTTAAAATCGTCGGAGCACCGCGGCTCTACCATGGATTCGCGGGGGCAGGAGTTTCTGACGGGGTTGCTCGAGACGCCGACGCCGGCGGGCTACGAGGGTCCGGGACAGCGACGCTGGCTGGAGTATCTGGATGGAGTGGCCGACGAGACGTGGACCGACGCGTACGGCAACGCGATCGCGGTCTCGCGGGGGGAGCCGGACGCCCCCGAGGTCGTCCTGACCGGTCACGGCGACGAGGTCGGCTTCATCGTCCGGACGATCGACGACGACGGCTTCGTCCGGCCGGGCCGGATCGGCGGCGTGGACGCCACCGTCTCCCGTGGCCAGCACGTCCGGATCCACACCGAGGACGGGCCGGTCGACGGCGTGGTCGGCCAGCACGCGATCCACCTGCGCGAGGACGACGAGGAGGCGGACGTCTCCGAGCTCTGGATCGACGTCGGCGCCGACGACGGCGAGGCGGCACGCGACCGCCTGGAGGTCGGCGACCCGATCACGTTCGCCTCGACGTACACGTGGCTCGCCGACGGTCGGCTCGCGGGACGGGGGCTCGACGACCGCGTCGGCACGTGGGCGGCCGCCGAAGGGTTTCGCCTGGCCGCCGAGGCCGACCCGGCGGCGACCGTCTACGCCGTCAGCACCGTCCAGGAGGAACTCGGGGGCCGCGGAGCCCGGATGGTCGGCTTCGACCTCGAGCCCGACGCGGTCGTCGCCGTCGACGTCGGCCACGCCCTCGATTACCCCGGGGCGCCGACCGAGAAAGGCAGCGACGTCGAGCTCGGCGGTGGCCCCGTGATCGCCAGGGGCAGCACCAACCATCCGACGCTCTCCCGGGCGCTCCGGTCGGCCGCGGCCGACGCCGACGTCCCGATCCAGCTCGAGGCCGCCGGCACCGGGACGAGCACCGACGCAGACGCCTTCTTCACCGCCCGTGGCGGGATCCCCTCCCAGCTCGTGAGCGTCCCCAGCCGGTACATGCACACCCCCGTGGAGACGGTCGACGTCGCCGACCTGACCGACGTCGCGACCGTGCTCGGGGCGTTCGCCGAGCGGGCCGAGGAGTACGCCCCGTTCGCCGTGGAGCTGTAGCCGACGCCACCCACCGCGACCGGTACGATTAAGTGTCCGACAGGTGGCCTCTCCCGTATGAGCGGACGACCGCTGGACGTCCTCGAGGAGTCACTCGGCGACCGGGTCACCGTCCGGCTGAAAAGCGACGACGAGTACGTCGGCACCCTGGCCGGCTACGACCAGCACATGAACCTCGTCCTCGAGGACGCCTCGATCGGCGCCGAGGCCGCTCCGGTCGAAGACACAACGATTATACGCGGCGACAACGTCGTCTCGATAATCCCATGACCGGCGCAGGAACCCCCAGCCAAGGAAAGAAGAACAAGACCACACACACGAAGTGCCGGCGCTGTGGCGAGAAATCCTACCACGTAAAGAAAGGCGTCTGCTCGGCGTGTGGCTTCGGCAAGTCCGCGAAACGACGCGAGTACGCCTGGCAGGGCAAGACCGGCGACAACTGATCGCGTCCTTGTTTTCGTCCCCACCCGTCGGAGAGCGTCGGGCCACCGGCCCGCAGGCGTTCGATCCCGCCCGTTTCTCCCGCCGTCGTTTGGGAGAGTACGGGGCCGCGGCGTGGCCGTAGATATCCACGAACGTGAATATCCTGTCGACTCTCGGCGACCGACAGCACACGAACACGGGGCTTTTTACCGTTCGACTCCTCTATGCCTCCACATGAGCCACGGGCCGGGCGGGACATCGGGGACCACCGAAACCGGACGATCCGACCGAACCGGAATGACCGAGAAGTGTGGCGTCGTCGGCGTCTCACTGACCGACCGGGCGGCAGCGCGGCCGCTTTACTACGCGCTGTACGCGCTCCAACACCGCGGCCAGGAGTCCGCGGGGATCGTCACCCACGACGGCTTCCAACAGCACAGCCACGTCGAGATGGGACTCGTCGGCGACGCCTTCTCCGAGGGCGACCTCGAGGCGCTCGCGGGCTCGGCGGGGATCGGCCACGTCCGGTACCCCACCGCGGGAAGCGTCGACACCAGCTGTGCCCAGCCGTTCTCGGTCTCCTTTAAGAGCGGCTCGCTCGGGCTCTCTCACAACGGCAACCTCGTCAACGCCGGGGAGATCCGAGACGAGCTCGCCGGGAAGGGACACGCGTTCACCAGCGACGGCGACACGGAGGTGATCGCCCACGACCTCGCCCGGAACCTGCTGGAAGCCGACCTCGTTCGGGCGGTAAAACGGACCATGGAGCGGATCCACGGCTCTTACTCGCTCGCGATCAGCCACGACGACACCGTCCTCGGCGTCCGCGACCCGCAGGGGAATCGCCCGCTCTGTATCGGGGAGCTAGAGGACGGCTACATGATCGCCTCCGAGTCGGCGGCGATCGACACCTTAGACGGCGAGCTCGTCCGGGACGTCCGTCCGGGGGAGCTCGTCGTCCTCGCCGACGACGGGCAGGGCTTTGACTCCTACCGACTGTTCGAGTCCGATCACATCGCCGGCTGTTTTTTCGAACACGTCTACTTCGCCCGGCCTGACTCGGTGATCGACGGCGAGCTGGTCTACGAGGTCCGCCGGGAGCTCGGCCGGCGGCTGTGGGCCGAAAGCGGCGTCGAGACCGACGTCGTGATGCCCGTCCCCGACTCCGGCCGGGCGTTCGCCTCCGGCTACGCCGAGGCAGCGGGCGAACGGACCGCCGACGGCGACCCGCGTCCGGAGGACGATCACGGCGTCGAGTTCGCCGAGGGGCTGATGAAAAACCGGTACGTCGGCCGGACGTTCATCATGCCGACCCAGGACGAACGCGAGCGTGCGGTCCGGCTGAAGCTCAACCCCATCAAATCCACCGTCGCCGGCAAGACCGTCACCATCATCGACGACTCGATCGTCCGTGGCACCACCTCGACCCAGCTCGTCGACCTGCTGCGGGACGCCGGCGCCGAGGAGGTCCACCTCCGGATCGGGGCACCGCCGATCGTCGCCCCCTGTTATATGGGCATCGACATGGCCACCCGCGAGGAGCTGATCGCCGCCGACCGCACCGAGGCGGAGATCCGGGAGGTCGTCGGCGCCGACAGCCTGGCGTATCTCTCGCCGGAGGCGGTCGCCGGCGCGATCGGTCGCGACCGGGCGGATCTCTGTATGGGCTGTGTCACCGGCGAGTACCCCTACGACATCGAGGGCGAGGCGACCGACCGCGACGTGAGCCGTCCCGAGATCGGCGAGCCGACGGTCCACGCCGACGACTGACCCGACCCGGTCCGCGGCTCGATCGACCCACTCGTTCTCCGGCAAACGGTACTTTATCCGTCACGGCCCCCTGTGACTCGAGCACGATGCTCGAACTGTACCAGTTCGAAGGCTGTCCACACTGCAAGAAGGTACGGGAGAAACTCTCGGAGCTCGGAATCTCGTACGTGAACCACAACCCGCGTCTGGGGAAGGCACACGATCAGGCGGTCGTCAACCGGCAAACCCACGACGAACTGACGGAGCTCGGGGGGATAGATCAGGTCCCGTATCTCGTCGATACGGGCCGTGAGACGACCCTCTACGAGAGCGACGACATCGTCGAGCACCTCGAGACACACTACGGGTAGAGTGGCTACCCCGGTCGAAACGATTCCTCCGAGACGTGGCGACGTTCTCAGTACCGTATCGCCGCCCGTCGCCTCGCCCTCGCGCGCCGGCTATCCGGCCGATCACACCGGAACTCGGCGACGCCGTCCTGTCGGATACCTCCAGTTTGCGGGAATTGCCGGGCCGTTTTTAGGGTCGGGGAGGCCACCGTCCGTATGGGCGGCGATCTCCCGCTCGATTACTACGATAGGATTCTGATCGCCATCGCAGCCAGCCTCGGGGGCGGAGTTATCGCGGGAGTGACGACCGTCGTCGGCTTCCAGGCGGGATTGCTCGCGGGAGCCATCGTCGCGACGGTATTCGTCTACGACGCCATGTTCCGTAACCCACCTCGCCCGGTGCCATCGCCGCGGGCGAAAGCGACGGCGATCGTCTGGCACGCCTTTCTCGCTGTGCTGGTAGTTCTGACGTGTCTCTGAGCCGGCCGCGGCGACCACGGAACTGGCGACTGCCAGCTCCGGTCCGTTCGGGAGCCGACATCCGTCAGGCCCCGTCGGAACGCCCGTCGACGACGCAGCCTGCTCTCCTCATACTGTTGGCTGTAACTGTATCGAGATTCTCGCCACCTCGGTGCGGCGAGAATCTTGAAAGACTTACAGCTGAGAGTATCACTCGGTAGTGTCCACTCCGGCGGCCTCGTTGATGGGGCACTTTTGGATCGTTCCAGTCACGAGGAGAACGACCCCAAAGACGAGCGCCAGAACTCCGATAGCGGCTCCGACAGCCACGAACCCACCGAGAACGGCTATGCCGGCGACGGCCAGGATACCCCAGATTCTTCCTCGACGATCGATACCGCCGACGTTCTTTTCCATGCATCGACCACCTCGCCTCCCGTTCGTGGTCCAATGGTAATTGATCTTGAATCGGCGCCGTACGTCAGTTCGGTCCTCGGGGACGGAAGTGCTCGTCCCCGAACGGTTGGGACGGGCGCAATCCGGGGTCACCGAGGACGCTGGTCGGTCGAGTTCGGCCGACTGTGGTACGACCGCCACATGATTATGACGGATGTACCACAATCGACTACAAAATGTGGTGTCAAGGCGAACCTGTATGTCATTACGTTCGGACTGGAACCGCCGCCGGGTGCTCGGGGCCGTCGCTGGCGCCGGAGCCCTCGGGGTCGCTGGCTGTGTCGGCGACGATTCCGATGTCGACCAGGAACCTGACCCGGAAGAAGAGACGGACCCAGGGGGGAACGATGAGCAAGAAGAGACGGACCCAGGGGGGGACGATGAGCAAGAAGAGACGGACCCGAGAGAGGACGGTGAGTTCGACGCCGTCGGGTTCCCCGACGACGGGGAGTGTGCCGTCTGTAATATGATCGCTGCCGAGTATCCGGAGTGGAACGCCCAGCTCGTCCACGAAAGCGAGGAACGAGCTTACTTCTGCTCGCCGGGCTGTCTGGTCACGTACGTCCCCCACATCGAGTTGTTCGATGGCCCCGACACACCGATCGAAGGTGCCTGGGTCAGCGAGTTCGAGGCCGAAAGGCTCATCGACGCGGTGGAAGCCTACTGGGTGTACGAACAGGACCGGGAGCGCCAGGAGTTTCCGATGCCGATGGGCAGTCCGCTTCCCTTCGGCGACGAGGACGCCGCGACTGTCTACATCGACGACCACGAGAGCCTCACCGTCGACGATCACCTGCTCCGTTGGGAAGACCTCGACGAGGACGTTGCCGAGTTCTACCGGCAGCCCCGCATCGAAGAGGTCACCGAGGAGTAACTGCCCACGGGTTCGGTGGCCAGTATCCGGCGACCTCCACGCGTTTTCCCGCGCATCAAACCCAGCGGGCGATAGCGTCCGGCGATCGACCCACTCGCGAACACGTTCGCTATCGGGACGTTGGGCGGCGTGACCACCTCGTCCATCGGCGCGAGGGGCAGCCGTGCCCCCGGACGGCGTCGATCGCCGGCGGCGCCACCGGCGGCCCGAACCGTGCCAGCCCGACCCATGCCGTTCTTGCCGTTACTGACGATCATAAGGGCTCTGGGTGGTATGCGTACAAAACATGACCGAGGACGAGCGCGAGCGCGCCGAACCCACGCGCGGCGACCCCGGGCTCTCCACCCGGAGCGTCCACGCGGGGAGCCGGCCGGACCCAGCAACCGGCGCGCGCGAGACCCCCATCTACCAGACGACCTCCTACGTCTTCGAGAGCGCCGACGACGCCGCCGCCCGTTATGCCCTCGAGCGACCGGATCACGTCTACTCGCGGATCGGGAACCCGACCGTCGCGGTCCTCGAAGAGCGGCTGGCGAGCCTGGAGGGCGGGGCGGCCGCGGCGGCGACGGGAAGCGGTATGGCCGCGCTCGACGCCCTGACGCTGGTGCTCGCGAAACACGGCCAGAACGTGGTCTGCTCGACGGACAGCTACGGCGGCACGACGGCGTACTTCGCACACACCGCCGCCAGACGCGGGATCGAAACCAGGTTCGTCCCCACTCTCGAGTACGACCGCTACCGGGAGGCGATCGACGCCGACACCGCGTTCGTCCACGTCGAGACGATCGGCAACCCCTCGCTGGTCACCCCCGACTTCAGGCGGCTGGCGGCGATCGCCCACGATCGGGACGTCCCCCTCGTCGTCGACAACACCTTCGCGACGCCGGCGCTGTGTCGTCCGCTCGAACACGGCGCGGACGTCGTCTGGGAGTCGACGACCAAGTGGCTCCACGGCTCGGGGACGACGGTCGGCGGCGTGCTCGTCGACGGCGGCGAGTTTCCGTGGGCCGCGGGGGGCTACGAGGAGCTCGCCGGGGAGAACCCGGCGTACCACGGCGTCGACTTCTGCCGGGACTTCCCCGAGGCACCCCTGGCCGCGGCCGTCCGCTACCGGTCGCTTCGCAGCCTCGGCAACGGCCAGTCGCCGACCGACGCCTGGCACACCTTACAGGGAGTAGAGAGCCTCCCCCTGCGGATGGATCGCCACTGTGAGAACGCGGCGATCGTCGCCGACTACCTCGCGGACCACCCCGGCGTCGCCTGGGTGACCTATCCCGGGCTCGCGGATCACCCGACCCACGAAAACGCCGGACGATACCTCGACGGCTACGGCGGGATGGTCGCGTTCGGACTCGAGGGTTCCGAGACGGCGGGAGACGACGGCGGTACGGAGGGAGGCAGCTCAGACGGGGAGATCGACGACGGCTCCGGCGGGGAGGCCGACGGCTCCGACGCGGGGGACGCCGGTGGGTCGACCGCGGCCGGCTTCGAGGCCGGAAAGCGGTTCTGCGAGTCGGTCGAGCTGGCGAGTTTCCTCGCGAACGTCGGCGACGCGAAGACGCTCGTCATCCACCCCGCGAGCACGACCCACGGCCAGCTTACCCCAGAGGAGCGGGCGGAAGCGGGGGTCACGCCCGACCTGGTGCGGCTCTCGGTCGGCATCGAGGACCCGGCTGACATCCTCGCCGATCTCGAGTACGGTATCGACGCGGCGACCGGCGGGCGGCCGTCGGGGGGGTGAGAGCCGTGACGAGCAGGGACACCGTCGATCTCGGCGAGTTCACCTTCGAGTGTGGGGAGTCGATCCCCTCCCTCGAGGTAGCCTACGAGGCCTACGGCGAGTTCGACGGCACGAACGCGGTGCTCGTCTGTCACGCCCTGACCGGCAGCGCCCACGTGGCCCGCCGTCCCGACGCCGACGACGGCACTGCCGGCCAGGCCCGCGCGTGGTGGGGCGACGTGGTCGGGCCGGGGAAGGCGATCGACACCACCGAGTACTACGTCGTCTGTGCGAACGTCCCCGGCTCGTGTTACGGGACGACCGGCCCCGCGAGCGAGAACCCCGCGACGGGCGAGCCCTACGGCACCGACTTCCCGCCGGTGACCGTCGGCGACTGGACCCGCACGCAGCGGCTGTTGCTCGACGAGCTCGGCGTCGGAGGGCTCCACGCCGTCGTCGGCGGCTCCGTCGGCGGCATGAACGTCTTAGACTGGCTGCGTCGGTACCCCGACGACGTCGACCGTGCCGCGGCGGTCGCGGCCGCCGCCCGGCTGGACGCCCAGTGTCTCGCCCTCGATACGGTCGCCAGACGGGCGATCACGAGCGACCCGAACTGGAACGAGGGACAGTACTACGGCGGCCCGCACCCCGATGCGGGATTGGCACGGGCCCGCCAGATCGGCCACGTGATGTACCTCTCGAAGTCGTCGATGGCCCGGAAGTTCGGCCGCCGTTCGGCGGGCCGGGAGACCGTCCGCGAGGGCGCACCCGACCCCGCCGCAGACTTTTTCCCCTACCGGGAGGTCGAGTCGTACCTCGACTACCAGGCCGAGAAGTTCGTCGACCGCTTCGACGCCAACAGCTACCTCTATCTCACACGGGCTATGGACGACTTCGATCTCGCCGCGGGCTATGAAAGCGACGCCGACGCGCTGGCGGCGTTCGGCGGCGAGCTGTTGGTGATCTCCTTTACCGCCGACTGGCACTTCACGGTCGAACAGGCCGAGAGCCTGGCCGAGGCGTGTCGCACGGCGGGGGTCGACGTCGCCCACCACGTCGTCGACTCCGATCACGGCCACGACGCCTTCCTCGTCGAACCCGAGAAGGTCGGACCGCCGCTGGCCGGACTGCTCCGGGAGGGACTCTCCGCCCGGCCGATCACCGACACGGCGAACGCCGGCGACGACGACGGCTTCGCGCCCGTCCACTCGAGTCTCTTCCCCTCGTGAGCGGTGTCGTCCTTCTCCCTTCAGCTGTGTCGTCCTTCTCCCCTCAGCGGTGTCGTCCTCTACTGGCTTCCGTCAGTGAACCGAGTCCTCCTGGTCCCGTCAGTGAATCGACTCACTCCTCTAAGAGCCCCTCTCCGAGGAGGATCTCGCGGAGTTCGGCCATCGACTCCACGACGGTCTCGCAGGCGGGGGCGACCGCGGGTTTGGGCTGGAAGCCGACGGCGAGACCGGCGACCTCGAGCATCGGAAGGTCGTTGGCACCGTCGCCGACCGCGATCGTCTCGTCTGCCGTGAGGCCGACGGCGTCGGCCAGCTCCGCGAGCGCGTCGTCTTTCGTGCCCTCGACCAGCGGCCCCTCGACCGCGCCCGTGAGCGCGCCCTCGGCGATCGGCAGCCGATTGGCGACGACGTGGTCGACGCCGACGCCCGCCCGGTCCAGCGCGGCCTCGACCCCGCGCTCGAAGCCGCCGGTGAGGATCGCCGTCTCGATCCCCGCGTCCCGAAGCTCCGCGAGCAGCTCCCCGGCGCCCTCCCGGAGCCGAACCCGGTCGAACGCCGCCTCCATCTCCGCCTCGGGGAGCCCCTCGAGCAACGCCGTTCGCTCGCGGAGGCTCTCGGCGTAACCGATCTCGTCGTTCATCGCGCGTTCGGTGATCGCGGCCATCTCGTCGGCGACGTCGATCCGGTCGCCGAGCAACACGGTCATCTCGGAGTCAGAGAGGGTGCCGTCGAAGTCGAATGCGACGAGGGTCATCGGTCGGCCGTTCTCCCCGGCCGAATAAACCAGTTCGGCTTCCCCGCCGGCCCCTAAACACTTAGGGTCGAAGGACTTACGACTGGCTCTCGACGTTCGAACCGTGGTGTCCGTCGCCGGACTGCCCGATCCCGCGGCGGACACCGCGTGCCTCTGACCTTTTCGGCGTGGGCGGAGACCGATCCGTCCGGACGCCGTCTCGATACGTACCGAACGAACCGAACGGAGTTTCCTCGCGTGTCGGTGAGCTGGACGTCGTTTCGTTCCGCCGTGATCCGGTCGAACGCTCTCCCGCCCGCGGTCGAGAACGATTGTTCGTTATATAAATACAACCCTTATGTCCTTATATCTGTATGTAGTGAACCTAGTCATTATGGGCCACACTCTTATAACAGCCAGCGCTACCGGCTAGTATGACACAGCCACACATAGAGCGGGCCGGCGCGTCCGCCGGGGGACTCGCCGACCCCGCAGACGCCCGCGCCAACTGTGGCGTCGGCGTCGTCATGGACCTAGACGGCGGGCGGAGCCACGACGTCGTCGCCGACGGACTCGAACTGCTGGTAAACCTCGAACACCGCGGCACCACCGGCGCGGAGGAGAACACCGGCGACGGCGCCGGCATCATGCTCCAGCGGCCGGACGCGTTCTTCGACGCCGTCCTCGACGTCTCCCTCCCCGAGACGTACGCGGTCGGCTCGCTGTTTTTCCCCACGGACGCGGACGCCCGCTCTCGACTCGTCGAACTCGCCGAGGACGTCTTCGCCGAGTACGCCCTCGACACTCTCGCCTGGCGGGACGTGCCGACGGACAACGACGGGCTCGGAGAGACCGCCCTCGACTCCGAACCCGACGTCCGCCAGTGTTTTCTCACAGCCGCCGACGACTGCGAGGGAGAGGCGTTCGACCGCCGGCTGTACGTCGCCCGCCGGGCCCTCGAGAACGCGGTCTCGACGGCCGACCCCGACGGAGCCGACCGCTTTTACGTCTGCTCGCTCGACGCGAAGACCGTCGTCTACAAGGGGCTGCTCAAGGGCGAACAGCTGCCGACGTACTACCCCGATCTGACCGACGAGCGGCTGCGATCGACGTTCGTGATGGTCCACGAGCGGTTCTCGACGAACACCCTCGGCGCCTGGCATCTCGCACACCCCTACCGGAACGTCATCCACAACGGCGAGTTCAACACCATCCAGGGGAACGTAAACTGGATGCGTGCCCGCGAGAACGACCTCGAAAGCGAGGTGCTGGCGGATCTCGAGACCGTCAAGCCGGTCATCGCCGACCCCGACCAGTCGGACACCGCGAGCGTCGACAACGCCCTCGAACTGCTACTGCAGGGCGGTCGTGACCTCCCACACGCCCTCCGGATGCTCGTCCCCGAGGCCTGGCGGGGCGACGACGCGATGGCCGAGAACCGAAAGGAGTTTTACGACTTTCACGCCTCGCTCGTCGAGCCCTGGGACGGGCCGGCGCTGGTCGCCGCGACCGACGGCGAGCGCGTCGGGGCCGTCCTCGACCGCAACGGCCTCCGGCCCTGCCGGTACGAGATCACGGCCGACGACCGGCTGGTGATGGCCAGCGAGGCGGGTGCGCTCGAACGCGACCCCGCGGAGGTCGTCGAGACCGGCCGGCTCCAGCCCGGACAGCTCTTTCTCGCCGATCCGATCGAGGGCCGGGTGATCCCCGACGAGGAGGTGTTCGACCGGCTCGTCGACGACCGGTACGGCGAGTGGGTCGACCGCGAACAGCTGCGCCTCGGGGAGCTCGCCGCCGCCGACCCGACGCCACAGGCGTCGGTGCCCGACCTGCGCGAGCGCCAGGCCGCGTTCGGCTACACCCACGACGAGCTCGACAACCTCGTCGAGCCCATGGCCAGGAAGGGGAAAGACCCCGTCGGCTCGATGGGCGACGACACGCCGCTGTCGGTGCTCACCGACTTCAACCGGCCGCTGTTCTCGTATTTCAAACAGCTGTTCGCCCAGGTGACCAACCCGCCGCTGGATTACATCCGCGAGGAGCTGGTCACGAGCCTCGAGAGCCGGCTCGGCAACCAGCGAAACCTGCTCGCGGAGTCCCCCGAACACGCCCGCCAGCTCGTCTGTAACTCCCCGATCCTGACCGACGCTGAGCTCGCGGGGATCAGGGCCTGTACCGAGAACGGCTTCACCGCGGCGACCGTCGACCTCACCTACGAGCCGACGGCCGAGAAACCCGGCGCGGAGCTCGAAGCCGAGATCGAACGCGTCCGCGCGGACGCCGTCGCGGCCATCGAGGACGGTCACGACGTCGTGATCCTCTCGGACCGGGACGTCGACGCCGACCGGGTGGCGATCCCGAGCCTGCTCGCGACCGGGGCGGTCCACCACCACCTCGTGCGGACCGGGCTTCGCAACCGCGCCGGGCTCGTCGTCGAGTCCGGCGAGCCCCGCACGGTCCACCAGTTCGCGACGCTGATCGGCTACGGCGCCGGCGCCGTCAACCCCTACCTCGCCTACCGCACGATCGAGGACCTCACCGCGGGTGCCGACGGCGCCGAACTCGAGGCGGCGATCGACGCCTACGTCGGCGCGGTCGAGGACGGCTTGCTGAAGACGATGGCGAAGATGGGGATCTCGACGGTCGAGAGCTACCGCGGGGCCCAGATATTCGAGGCCGTCGGCCTCGACGCCGACTTCGTCGCCGACTACTTCGAGGGCACGGAGAACCGGACCGGAGGGATCGGCCTTCCGGAGATCGCCGAGGATCTCCTGGAGCGTCACGCCGTCGCCTACGGCACGGACGACCCCGAACTCGATCGTCAGGGGGAGTTCGAGTTCCGCTCTGGCGGGATCCACCACCAGTGGAACCCAAAGACCGTCGGCACGCTCCAGCAGGCGGCCCGGTCCGGCGATTACGACCGGTACCGGGAGTTCGCCGCGATGATAAACGAACAGAACGAGCAGCTCCAGACCCTGCGTGGATTGCTCGAGTTCGACTCCGATCGCGATCCCGTGCCCGTCTCGGAGGTCGAACCCGTCGCGGACGTCGTCCGGCGGTTCTCGACGGCGGCGATGAGCCTCGGCTCGCTGTCGCCGGAGGCCCACGAGAACAACTCGATCGCGATGAACCGGATCGGCGGCAAGTCGAACTCAGGCGAGGGCGGCGAGCCGCCCGAACGCTTTGGCACCGAGAAGGAGTGTAACGTAAAACAGGTCGCCTCCGGCCGGTTCGGGGTCACCTCGACGTACCTCTCCAGTGCCGAGGAGCTCCAGATCAAGATGGCCCAGGGATCGAAGCCGGGTGAGGGCGGCCAGCTGCCCGGCGAGAAGGTAAACGAGATGATCGCACACGTCCGCAAGTCCACCCCCGGCGTCGGCCTGATCTCGCCACCGCCGTTACACGACATCTACTCGATCGAGGACCTGAAACAGCTGATCTTCGATCTGAAGGCGGCAAACGAGGAGGCCGACGTGAACGTCAAGCTCGTCAGCGAGGCCGGCATCGGCACCATCGCGGCCGGCGTCGCGAAGGCGAACGCCGACGTCGTCCACATCTCGGGTCACTCCGGGGGGACCGGCGCCTCGCCCCGGACCTCGATCAAGAACGCCGGCCTCCCCTGGGAGCTCGGCCTCGCGGAGGCAAACCAGATGCTGTGTGCGACCGGTCTGCGCGACCGGATCCGCGTGACGACCGACGGCGGGCTGAAGACGGGCCGGGACGTCGCCGTCGCCGCCCTGCTCGGCGCCGAGGAGTACGTCTTCGGCACCGCGAGTCTGGTCACGAGCGGCTGTGTGATGGCCCGGCAGTGTCACAAGAACACCTGTCCCGTCGGCGTCGCCACCCAGCGTGAGGACCTCCGCAAGCGGTTCCCCGGCGAACCCGAACACGTCATCAACTACATGACGTTCATCGCCCAGGAGCTCAGGGAGATCATGGCCGAACTGGGCTTCCGGAGCGTCGAGGAGATGATCGGCCGCGCCGACGTCCTCGAACAGCGAACGGACGTCGATCATCCGAAAGCCCGGAACGTCGACCTCTCGGCGGTGCTCGCCGAGCCGGCGGGCGAGGCCCGACTGAAACGTCGCGAACAGGACCACGAGCTCGCCGACCACCTCGATCGCAAGCTGCTGGCGAAAGCGGAGGAGGCGATCGAGAGCGGGACGCCCGTCTCCCTCTCGACGTCGGTCCACAACGTCGACCGGGCGGTCGGCGCGATGCTCTCGAACCGCGTGACGAGCCGGTACGGCGAGAGCGGCCTCCCGGAGGACACCGTCAGCGTCGACCTCGAGGGAATCGCCGGCCAGAGCTTCGGCGCGTTCCTGGCCAGCGGCGTCTCGATACACCTCGATGGGGCCGCCAACGACTACGTCGGCAAGGGACTCTCTGGCGGGAAGCTCACCGTCCGGACGCCGGACCGGGCCGGCTACGAGCCGACGGAGAACGTCGCCGTCGGCAACGTCGCCCTCTACGGGGCCACCGGCGGAGAGCTGTACGTCAACGGCGTCGCCGGCGAGCGCTTTGCGGTGCGAAACTCCGGGGCGAAAGCCGTCGTCGAGGGCGTCGGCGACCACGGCTGTGAGTACATGACCGGCGGCGTCGTCGCCGTCCTCGGCGGGACGGGGAAGAACTTCGCCGCCGGCATGTCCGGGGGCGTCGCCTACGTCTTCGACCCCGACGGGGAGCTCGCCCGGAAGGCAAACACCGGGATGGTCAGCCTCGAGGAGGACCTGGAGGAGGCCGACGAGACGATGCTCCGCCGGCTCGTCGAGAACCACGTCGCCTACACCGGCAGCGAGCGGGGCCGGGAGCTGCTGGCGGAGTGGGAACGTGCGCTCGGCTCGTTCGTGAAAGTGATGCCCGAGGCCTACCACGCGGCGATCACCGAGGACGGCCGGGACGACGTCCGTGCCGACCTCCCCGAGACGGCCGAACCCGGCGCGGAAGCCGGACCGGCCGGCTACGCGGCGAGCGACGACTGATACGACTGGACGAGACGATTCACGCACCGATCGTTCGTTGACCGTCGTCCGGAGTACGAGCCGTCAGCGGGCCCTCGCGGCGACCGGTCGTTCAGAGCCGGTCGGTGTCGACCTCGACGCCGGCGGGGGCGACGATCAGAAATCCACGGAAGTGGACCAGACTCCCGCCGGCGTCTTTCACCTCGCGGGCGAACCCCGCGGCGCGTTCGTTGACGTCGCCCTCGACGCGAAACACCAGCGTGGTTCCCGCCTCGACGAGTTCGACCCACTCCTCGGGAGGTGTGGTACCGTCGAGGACGTCGAGGACGATTCGTCCCTCGAACTCGCCCTCGCTCCCGTCGATGTGCTCCTCGACCGCCCGGAGATCGAGATCGAAGTCACCCATACCTCCGCGTCGGAGCGTGAGATCAAAAACGTTCTCCCCGCACAGAACCTCTCTGTGGTGTGGACGGTTCTCCGGTTTGGAACCTCTCTGCGGTGTGAAACCCCGTGCTCGGTCAGTCCTCCTCTGCGAGCTCGAGGAACTCGTCGAAGCCCCCGATCGCGTCCTCGACTTGCCGTTCCATCTCCTCGACGAGGCCGTACCAGACCTCCTCGGCTTCCTCCATGTCGCCGTACTCGAGGACGTTGCCGGTGTCCTCCGCCCACTGCTGGGCGTCGTCGGTGGTAACTCCGGCCTCGACGGCCGCCGAGAGCGTCTCTTTGACATCCTCCGGGGTCCCCGCCGGGACGTGCTGGACCTGGTTAAACTCGTTGTTCCAGGCCAAGCTGTCCCCGTAGTTGTCGATGTTGTCGAGGTCGGGCCAGGTGTCGCTGAGGTCGATGTCCATGAGGCTGACGATCGTGTACGCCTCGCCGCTGTCCTCGGCGGCCAGCGCGGAGGTGTTGGTCGCGAAGCCCGCGGCGACCTCCCCGCCCTGGACGGCCTCGCTGGTCGGCCCGCCGCCGTCGTAGGGGACGGCCGTGTCGTACTCCAGCCCGTACTGCTCTCTGAGGATCAGCGTCGTGAGGTGGGTACCGCTGCCGGCCCCCTGGAAGCCGAACCCGGAGATGTCGCCGTCCTGGTAGGCGTCCCGGAGCGAGCCGTAGTCGTCGATACCGTACTCTTCGCCGAGATCGCGGTTGACGATCAAGGTGTAGCCGAACGTGCCGCCGATGCTGATCGGTTCGAAGTCCTCCTCGACGTGGAACTCGTCTTCGAGCTCCTGGGCCCGCCAGGTGAAGTGCGCGCCACCGGAGTTGATCGTCCCGAACGTGTAGCCGTCGGGATCCTGGGTGGCGAGCCACTCCGAGCCGACCATCTGACCCGCGCCGGGTCGGTTGTCGACCTCGACCGACTGGCCGATCGCGTCTTCCATCCCCGGGACGATCTGTCGGGTGTACGTGTCGGTGCCACCGCCCTCCGACCACGGGACCATCCAGGTCAACGAGTCAGTCGGGAAATCGTCGTCACCGTTCGCGTCGTCGTCGTCGGCTGCGGCGTCGTCGCCGTTGTCGTCGCCGTTGTCGTCTCCGAGACAGCCGGCGAGCCCAGCGGTGCCGGTCAGACCGGCGAGCTTGAGTACGTTTCGTCGTCGCATGACTGTTCGACGGTCGTACCACCGGTGGATAAATATTCGGATCGAGACAGGAATTTCCCCTACGTCGGACGCGATCCCGCCGCCGCGTGTCGGGATCGATCGACTCGCGGCCCGTTCGGTCGACGGGGTTCCGTTCGTCGGTCACCGTCCCCGGGCGAGCCGTTCGCCCGTCCGATCCGGGAGTCCGGCCTCGGCGATCGCCCGCTTTACGGCGTCGACGTCGTAGGCGACGCGGTGGGTTTCGACGTCGAGCGCCGACAGATCGAGGACGGCGTAAGCGGCCCGTGGATCGCCGTCCCGCGGCTGACCGACCGAACCGGGATTGAGGACGACCCCCTCGGCGTACCGTCCGACGTGCTGGACGTGGGTGTGGCCGAGCACCAGGACGTCCTCCCCGTCGAGCAGCCGGGGCGAGAACGAGTCGGGGTAGGTGTACCGGTCGGGGTCGTCGGGGTGGCCGTGGACGAGCTTCACGCGGCCGTCGAACGCCAGCCGCTCGGTCGGCAGCGACGCCAGCCACTCCACGGCGTCGGCGTCGAGTTCGTCCCTGGCGTGTTCCACGCCGGCCCGTGCGGTCCGGTTGAACCGGAAGCCGGTCCGCTCGACGACCGCACGGTCGTGGTTTCCCATCACCGTCGGTACCGACAGCTCTATCAGCCGGTCGACGCAGTCGGCCGGCCACGGGTTGTAGCCGACGACGTCACCCGCACAGACCAGCGCGTCGACCGGGGGCATATCCGCGAGGACGGCCTCGAGTGCGACCCTGTTCGCGTGGACGTCAGAGAGCACGCCGACCCGCATGGTCGACCCCACGGCCGCGAGGCCTATCGACCTTTCCCGGGGGGACGAACTGATCGACAGTCGACAGCTCCCGACGGTCCGAACCGGCCCGTCCAGACGACCCTGACCGGTCGATCGAATCCGATGGGGCGGCCGGAATTGGGGGACTCCCCACCGAACGATATAAATAATCGTGCAAGGATTTATGCCGGATAACTGAGATAGGGGTCACGTCGTGATACCATGCAGGCAATCTGGTTCGTGGTGTTCGTGCTCGTCACGTTCACGGTGGGATACGTCGGCTACTCGAGATACCTGGCCAACCAGCTGGTCGAACTCGACGATGAGCGCGAGACACCCGCACACAAGTACGAGGACGGACAGGAGTACGTACCGTCGAAAAAGCCGGTGTTGCTCGGGCACCACTTCTCGAGCATCGCCGGCGGCGCGCCGATCGCCGGCCCGCTGACCGCGGTCGCGGCGTTCGGCTGGCTGCCCGCGCTGCTGTGGGTCGGGATCGGCAACCCGATCTTCGGCGCCGTTCACGACTTCATGGCGCTGTCCTCGAGCGTCCGCCACGAGGGCAAGTCGATCGGCTACATCATCGGCGAGTACGTCGGCGACCGCGGGAAGAACATGCTGCTGTGGTTCGCGTTCCTGCTCGTCATCCTGGTCGTCGCGGCGTTCGTCTTCCTGATCGCCAGCGTGATGAACGCCTATCCGCCGGCGGCGACCGCGAGCATCATCTACATCCTGCTCGCGGTGCTCTTCGGGGTCTACCTCTACCAGTTCAACGGGCCGTTCCTGCCGGGGGCGGCGCTTTTCGTCGCCGCCGTCTTCGCGGGGATCTTCGTCGGCATCGAGTTCCCGCTGGCGATCGCCGAGGCCGAGGGGCTGCCCGAGGGGACGATCGTCCTGCTCGGCGACGGCGCCGTCCTGGAGTGGCTGCCCCTGGCCGAGCAGTTCGGCCCCAACTTCGCCGGCTGGGCGGTAGCGACGATCATCTACACGTTCTTCGCGGCGACGCTGCCGGTGTGGCTGCTGTTACAGCCCCGTGACTTCCTGACCTCGACGATACTCTATGTCGGCATCGCCGCGATGTTGCTCGGCGTCATCGTCGGCACGGTCGTCGGCTTCACCGCCGTCGACGTCCCGGTCGCCGGCTTCGAGGATCCGGTCACCATCGAGTCGCTGACCGCGGCGGTTCCCGCGTACACCGGCTTCGTGAGCCCCGCGCTCGGCCCGTTGCTTCCGTTCCTGTTCCTGACGATCGCGTGTGGCACGATCAGTGGCTTCCACTCGCTGGTCTCCTCGGGGACGACCGCCAAACAGCTCGACAAGGAGACCGACGCGCGCACGATCGGCTACGGCGCGATGCTCGGCGAGGGGCTGCTCGCCGTGACCGCGATCATCGCGGTCTCGCTCGCCGCCGCGACCGTCACCGAGGGACTCGCGAACGCGATCGCGGTCTTCCCCGCCGGCGGCGGCGCGCTCGTGACCGTCTTCGGGGTCTCGGCGGCCGTCGGCTCGACGTTCATCGCCTTGCTGTTCCTGAGTTTCCTGCTGACCAGCACCGACACGGCCGTCCGGCTGGGCCGGTACATGATCGAGGAGCTGATCGGCACGCCCGAGACGGGGTTCCAGGAGACGATGACCAACCGGTACGCCAACGCCGGCGTCGTCGCCCTCGGGGGGTACGTGCTCGTCGCCTCCGGCACCTGGGAGAGCATCTGGCCGCTTTTCGGCGGCGCCAACCAGCTGCTCGCGGTGCTCGCGTTGCTGGTCGCGACCGTCTGGCTGGCGAACTGGAGTGACACCAAACAGCTGTTGACGACGGGCGTCCCGCTCGTGTTCATGACCGTCGTGACGACCGTCGGGCTCGTGTGGCTGGCCCTGCTCTCGAACCCACAGACGATCATGGAGATCGGCGAGCTCAACGCCGCGACCGTCGCGCTCGCCTTACAGAGCCTGATCGCGCTCGTGCTCGTCGCGCTCGCGCTCTCGCTTCTGTACATGGGCGTGACGAACATCCGGGAGGTGAGAGCCGGCGTCGAGGCCGATCCGGTCGCCGACGGCGGCCGGGAGACGGACGGCGGCCGGCCGGCCGACGGCGGTCACGAGAACGACGATCGGGCTGTCGACGAGCGCTGACTACCGCGAGAGCCAGTTCAAAAACCGGTCGAGCCGACTCGGTTCCTCGGGAACGATCGGCTCCCAGATCCTGAACGCCTGCTCGACGTCGGCGTTCGCGCTCGCGACGCTCGTCTCCCGTCCGGGGACGACACAGACGAGATTTATCTCGTAGTGTCCGAAGTAGCCGTACTTCAACAGCGTCCGGTTCTCGTAACTCGCGAGGAACTCCCGGAGTGGCTCCGGAAGCTCCGTAGCGACGGCGACGAAGGTGAAGTCGGTGCTGTAGTGGTCCTCGTCGGCGTCGATCCACTCCTCGGCCAGCCGGTCGCCCAGGGCCTCGAACCGTTCGAACGCCGCGACCGTCGGGCGGTCGATTCGGGTCGCGAACACGTACTCGGTGGCCTCGTGGTGGGCGAAGGTGAGCTTCGGGTGGACCGCGTGGCGCTCGTGGAGGACGTGCATCTCCCCGTACAGCTCGAAGCGCCGTCCGTCGACCGTCCGATCGCGGTCGAGGTCGTAGTGGTACATCAGCCGCGTGGCGACGGAGTCGAGGTACTCGTCTTCGAACGTCGGGACGTCCTCGGGTTTGGTCTCCGGATCGCTCATCGCTGCCCCCGTCTCATGGTCCGCCCGTACCGAGTCCAGGCTCAATACACTGTCGGCGTCGGTCCTTCGAGGACATCCACGAACCGACTCGAAAGAACGACCGACGGCTCACCGTTCCTGTGGCCGGACGACGAGTTTTCCCACCACGTCTCGGGAGTCCATCTCTTCGAACGCCCGTGCCGTTTCCGCGAGCGGGTACGTCCTGTCGACGAGCGGGTCCAGTTGGCCGTTTTCGACCAGACCCACGAGTTTCTCGAGGTCGGGTTGCGTACCGAGTGTGCTACCCAGAATGCGCTTGTGTCCGAAGTAGAGGTCCTGGGCGTCGAACTCGGACATCCGACCCGCCGTGCGGCCACAGACTACCATCACACCGTCTCGTCCGAGTACCTTCGTACCCACGTGGGTGTACGGCCCTGCCAGGTGGTTGATCGTCACGTCGACGTCGCCGAGCGAACCGACGGCTGCACGCATTTCCCCAGCGTCGGCGGTGCGGATCGCGTGGTCGAGCCCTTCGGCTTCGACCCGGGATAGTTTCTCCGCAGAGGTCGAGGTCCCGATCGTTTCGACACCGAGGTAGCTCGCGAGTTGTACCACAGCAACGCCCACGCCGCCGGTGACACCGGGTACGAAAACGAGATCGCCTGCGGATACGTCGCCACGCTCGAACATCCGAAACGCGGTCATGTAAGACACCGGTAGCGCCGCAGCCGTGACGAAGTCGACCGACTCCGGGAGTTCGACGAGTCGATCCGCTTTCACGCGTGCCTGCTCGGCGAACGCACCGTCGTAGCTACTGTACCGTTCACACATGTTTTCGGGGCCGTCACGGCAGAACCGACACGTCCCGCAGGTCGAGATGGGACACAGAACGACGCGGCTCCCTTCGGAGACGTGTGTGACTCCCTGGCCGGTCCGAACGACCGTTCCAGCTAGATCGGCTCCAGGAACGAACGGCAGGTCGTCCTCCTCGAGCCTGTCGTCTTTCACCTTCCAGAGGTCACGGTGATTGAGCGCTGCCGCTTTTACCCGAACGACTGCTTCGCCCCGTTCTGGGGTCGGCTCCGGCCGGTCGACTATCTCGATGGCCGATGGGTTGTCGACACTGTCGAACGCAGCTGCCCGCATACACCTGCGTACACGAGAGTCGTGATAAAGGAACGGTCTAGTTACCGTACAGGACACGAGAGTCGTGATAAAGGAACGGTCTAGTTACCGTACAGGACACGAGAGTCGTGATAAAGGAACGGTCTAGTTACCGTACAGGGGAGGAACGCGTGGGCGACCGCGAGCGAGCCGAGCACACCGATTTCAACAGCGATCAGTGAGAAAACCGAACTGATCGACGACGTCGCTAACCGGTTCGATACCCAGGATTTATATCGGAGTTTCACCCTCTAACTTTCGAGAAAGTACGCGAAACCTCCGTATTTATTTATTATCTTAGATAGTGTTTATTTATCCACGCTCATGCACTCGAGAGCTGTCTACAGCCAAACCGTACAGCTTCTGACCACTCCCCCCGGGGTTCGCCGATGAGTACGCCGTCGGGGGGCGGCCACGTCGGCCGCCGGATTCGCAGCGGAGCGGGCCACGGAGCAGCCTGGGTTCGAAAGCCCGCGTTTTACCTGGTGACGGGCGCGTTCGTGGCGTTCCTCCTGGTAGTCCTGGGAGAGTCGATGGCGATGGCCGTCACCGCGTGGCTCGGCGGCTACGCCTTCCCCATCCACCGCGTCCACCACATCATGATCGGCGGGACCCTGGCAGTGTTCGCGGCGACGGTCGCCGTCCAGTTGTACCGGCCGACGAAGCGCGTCGGGGCGTTACAGGCGGCACTCGCGTTCGCCGTCGCTGCGTTCGCGCTCACTGCGATCGCATCGGGACCGGCGGCCGTCGCCGAGATACTGGTGTTCCTCGTTCCGGTCGCCCTGATCGCCCTGTTGCACCCCGCTCGCGGCGAACTTCTGCCCCGACTCGAGGGCGTCGACCGCCGCGTCCTCGCCGTCGCCGGCGTCGGCGCGATCGGTTTCGGGGCGCTCGCCGCCACCGAGTTCGTGAGCCACACCACGCTGGCCGACGAGCACGTCCTGATGGGCCACTACGAGTTCATGCTGTTCGGACTGGTCTCGATCGGTCTGTTCGGCCTGCTCGGCGCACTGAAGCCGTCCGGGTGGCGGATCCCGCTCTACGCTGCCGGCGTCCTGGCGCTTCTGTTCGCCGTCAGTTCGCTCGCCTTCCCCGGCGCCGAACAGGGATCGAGTCTCGGCGCCGTCGGCGCGGTCGCAGTGATTCTCTGGGTGATCGCCCTAATCGGCGTCTCGGAGTACGCCGAGCGCGGCGACTCGAGTGAACCGCCGGAGGGCTCGGCGTCGTCGGACTGATCGCGAGACGGAGAAGTTGCTTTTTTATCGGTTGCTCGTATACGGTCCGGGATGAGGTATGTCGGCTGATACGATTCTTGTCGTCGGTGGCACCGGGAATCAAGGACAGGCCGTTATCGAACAGCTCGACCGACTCGACACCGACTATAGGATCTTGGCGCTGACGCGAGACACGTCGACCGATCACGCACAGGCGACCACCGAACTCGGCGCTGAACTCGTGGAGGGAGATCTTGCGGATCCCGAGACGCTCCAGGCCCACCTCGACCGTGCGGACAAGGTGTGGGCCACGATCAACTTCTGGGCGGTAGGCTACGACGCCCACATCGAACTAGGCGAGAACCTCGCAGAAGCCCTCGAGTCCGCCGACGGTCTCGAGCACCTCGTCTACAGCGGTGCTGGAGACCAACGGAGCGACACGGATGTCCCGCACATCCACTCTCACTACGTCGTCTCCGAACGACTGCGAGAGAGTGGTGTACCCTACACCGGGCTAAAACCGGTGTACTTCATGGAGAATTGGGAGACAATCGGCGTCGAAGACGGCGTGCTGGCGTTTCCCCTTGATGAAGACACGCACCATCATCAGACGACGTATCGCGATACCGCCCGCGCCTCTGCGGTTGCCCTCGAGAACACAGAGGAGTTCGCCGGGAACGAGTACACCATCGCCAGCGATCTCTTGACGCTGGAGGAGACGGCAGCCATCATCAGCGACGTGACCGGTGAAGCTGTCGAGCCGTATCACGTTCCGCTGGACGAGGCCGAAGCGGAGTTCGGAGAGGAGTTCGCGGTGATGTGCGACCACTTCATCAACGAAGGCGGCCACACGTCGTTCGAAGCGAACATACGCCGCGTCGAGCGCGAATTCGGCTTTACGCCCCAGACCTTCGAGGAGTATCTGCGGGAGAACGGCTGGGAGGGCGGCAAGGACGAACCGGCCCACGTCCCCGGGTGGGTCAAAGCGATGCAATAACGGTTGGGACGACCGTACTGAACTAGCCACGGAGACAGATATCACGGAAATGCAAGGAGGAAACCCACGACTTCACCTGTGGGCGAAGTCCGACAACCACGACCGACCGAATCGGACACTCTTTGGACGAACGGCTGCCGAGGATGGGGTCAAATCGATACTGGGGTAGATCGACGTAGGGGAACACGGATACTCGTTGCCGACACGGAAGGCGAGGGGTTCCTCGGAATCGCTCTCGAAGTCGGCCGTCGTCCTCCGGGGTGTTGCCAACGCTTATCACGGAACGGCACGTACGATCCGACATGGGTAGTTCGAGCGGCAAGGAGAGCTGTGGACGGTGTGGGCTCACCACCGTCGTCGACGCCGTCGAAGACGAGGATAGCGAACGCTACGATCCGTTCGAGGGCGGCTACATCGAGGTTGACGAACGCGAACTCCGGCTCGTATCGGCGCCGGCGGTGTACGCCGGCCGGCTGAAAGGCTGGCTCGACCGTCGCGCCGAACGGTTGATCTACGGCCGCTGATCCGACACGGCTGTGGCCGAGGGGCGTCAGGTCGTCCGGAACGCGCGGTCGCCGGCGTCGCCCAGTCCGGGCACGATGAACCCACGCTCGTCGAGCCGGTCGTCTATCGCGACCGTCAGCAGGTCCGCCGCCGGCACTCGCTCGCCGACGCGCAACAGCCCCTCGGGTGCGGAGACCGCCGAGAGGACGATCAGGTGTTCGGGGTCGTGGGCGTTCTCGACGACGTGTTCGAGTACGGCACACATCGTCGAGCCGGTCGCGAGCATCGGATCGGCGACGATGACGGTGTCTTCCTCGTGGATCTCCGGCAGCTTGACGTAGTCGACCGTGATCGGGAATCCCCCGTCCCCGTCCCTGCCGGCCTCCTCGTCGCGGCTCGCGCTGATGACGCCCTGTCGGGCCCGCGGGAACGCCTTGAGAAGTCCTTCGACGAACGGCGTCGCCGCCCGCAACACGTTGACGATGACGACGTCGTCGAGCCCGCGGACGCGCTCGCCCATCGTCGTCTCGAGGGGCGTTTCGATCTCGACGTACTCCGTCTCCATCCGGCCGTCGATGATCTCGTAGCCACAGATCCGACCGAGCTTCACGAGCCCTTTCCGGAACCCTACCTGTTCGGTCTCCACGTCGCGGATCCGCGAGAGCGTGTCCTTCGCCAGCGAGTGGGTGATCAGGTACGCCTGACCCCTGTCTTCGATCGTCATCTCCGTCCGGAGACGGCATCGCCGGGGAGTATAAGGTATCGGTCCGAGAACGACGACCGATGCGAACCGTCGAGGTCTCACGGCTCGTCCGCGCCGGTCCCGCGGTCGTCGACCGGCTGCTGACGCCCGCCGCGATCGTCGAGTACGAGGGGAGCTTCGCCGTCCGGGAGGTCGAAGAGCGTCCCGACGGCTGGCTCGTCCACGCCGGCTCCCGTGGGCTCGAGCTCTCGATCCGGTTCGAGCCCTTAGACGACGGCTTCTACTACGAGTTCGAGGGCGACGAGGCCCCCATCGAGACGATGGAGACGACCCTGCAGCGTCGGCCGGAAAACGAGGGAACCCGGGTGAGTGCCGTCTCGGACGTCGAGATGGGCGTCCGGCCGTCGACTGTCACCGATCGGATCGCCGCCTGGAAGCGGAAAGGCGAGCTCGAACGCGCCCTGGAGGCGCTCGCGGCCGACGCGGAGTGAGGCAGCTCACCGTGACGGGAAGCGATCGGGGCAGCGGTCCGACCGACGACCGGGGCAGCGGACCGACCGACGACCGGGGCAGCGGTCCGGCCGACGATCCGACTGGCGGGCAGGGCGACGATCCGGCCCCGTCTCCCCGGTCGGACGCGGCCGACACACGACTGCCGGCAGGTTTTTTGATACGTCGGCGCGTAGCCATGGTATGGGTATACTCGACACGATCCGTGGTGCGTTCGACGGGCCCGACGACCGTGGAAAGACGCGGTTCGTCGCCGCCTACTGGTGTGACGACTGTGACGTCAGGCTCCCCGTCGAGGAGGTCGACGACGAACCACGCCCGTGTCCGGACTGTGGCGAACCGATGCGCCTCGAGCGATCCCCCGACTCGGGAAGCTGTGCGTGCTGATGTGAGCGGAGCCGCCGACGGAACGGATCGACAGTCGATCCGCCGATCCGACGTACCAGCCGTCGGCCTGACGCGGTGAGGGGATTCTTTACGCGTCACGCCGAACGGAGGGTATGCCAGCAAACTGTCTCTTCCGGCTGAACACCGCCATCTGGACGCTCGATCACAGTGCCGCCATCCAGCTACAGCGACCCGGCGAGCCGTACCCGGGCTGGTGTCCGTGTTACCTGATCGACCACCCCGAGGGGGTCGTCCTCTTCGACACCGGCGTCAGCCACGAGATGGCGGCCGACCCCGGCAACTACGGCCCACACGGGGCCCCGCACATGGTCGACCTCGTCGAGAGCCTCGATACGGAGGCGGGCCGGCCGCCGGCCGAGGCCCTGTCCGCGCTGGGCTACGAGCCGGCCGACGTCGATTACGTCGTCTGCTCGCATCTCCACACCGACCACGCCGGCAACCTCGACGCCTTCCCCGAGGCGACCGTCGTGGTCCAGAAACGGGAGCTCCGGTACGCGTTCTGGCCCGACGGCGTCCAGGGGCTGTTCTACCTCACGGGTGATCTCCTCCCGCTGAAGCGTGGGGACCGAGAAGTGCTCGCCGTCACCGGCGAGTACGACGTCTTCGGCGACGGGAGCGTCGTCGCCTTCCCGACGCCGGGGCACACGCCGGGCCACCAGTCGCTGTCGGTCGCCCTCGACTCCGGCCGGCTGATCCTCGCCGCGGACGTCGCGAACAGCCGCGAGGGGTACGAGTCGGAGCTCGTCCCCGCGTTCGTCTGGTCGCTCGAGGACTCGATCGAGTCGATCCGGACGGTCGAAAACCGGGCCAGGCTCGCCGACGCCCGCGTGATCGTCCACCACGACCCCGACGAGCAGGCGACGCTGCCGGATCCCCCGGACGCCCTCCGGTGATCGGTGGCCGCGACCGGCATCGTTTTGGGTTTCCATTGCACAACCCCGGGTATGAAACACGCGAAAGGCCCGCTGCTCTCGATCGACGTCGGCGACCGAACGAGCGAGACACAGGACGTCAGTGACGTCCTCGAGTCGTACGTCGGCGGCCGAGCCGTGGGGACGAAACTCGCCCACGACCGGATCCCGTTCGACGCCGACCCGCTCGGAGCCGAAAACCGGCTGTATCTGGCGACGGGACCGCTCCAGCACTCGACGATGAGTTTCACCGGCCGGATGTCGGCGACGGCGCTCTCGCCGCTGACCGACGGCCTGCTCTCCTCGAACGCCGGAGGATTCCTCTCGCGGAACTTCACCGCGACCGGCTACGGCGCCGTCGAGGTCACCGGCGAGAGCGACGAGCTCCTGATCGTCCACGTCACCGACGAGGAGGTCACCTTCGAGGAAGTACCCGAGCTCGCGGGGGCCGAGACCACGGATATCTGTTCGTACATCGAGACCGAACACGGCCTCGAGAACGAACACACCGTCACGATCGGGCCGGCGGGGGAGAACCTCGTCCGGTTCGCCTCGATCATGACCTCGCGAGAGCGGGCGTTCGGCCGTGGCGGGCTCGGCGCGGTGCTCGGCGCCAAGAACGTGAAGGCGATCACCTTCGACGGCGACTCCACGCACGACGTCGAGATCCCACCCTTGCAGATGGACGTCCACCGGGAGGCCGCCCAGTCAGATCACATCATGAAACGCCAGGGCACCTCCTCGATGACGGAGTTCGCGAACACCGTCGAGGCCCTGCCCACGCGGTACTTCTCCGAGCTCTCCTTCGAGGGGGCGACGGGGATCAGCGGTGACCGCGTCGAGGAGAAAAAGTACAAGAAAGGCACCTGCTCGGCGTGTGCGTTCGCCTGCAAGCTCCCCACCCGCGACGAGGAGACGGGCCTCGAGACCGAGGGTCCGGAGTACGAGACCGTGATGGCCTTCGGCTCGAACTCCGGGGTCGACGACATCGTCGACGTGATGAAATCGAACAAGCGCTGTGACGA
>LKNG01000097.1 GCA_001564115.1 Natrialbaceae archaeon Tc-Br11_E2g8
CGGTCGCGAGCACGACAGTCGGCGAGACGGCTTCGAGCTCCGCGAGCAGGTGTCCCCGGCAGTTCGCCCGTTCCCGGGCGGTGGGCTCGCGGTTCGTCGTGGGGTCGTCGGCGGGGAAACACTTCACCGCGTTGGTGTAGTACGCGTCGTCGTGGCCGACGGCCGCGAGCAGCGAGCGGATCCGCCGTCCGGAGTGACGGGAGGTGTAGGCCTTTCCGGTCCAGTTGCCCCCACGCCACCGATCCGCCTCGGGGTTACCGTGGGCCGGCGCCTCCCCGACCACGAGGACGTCGGCGTCGGGGTCGCCGGTCCCCCAGGCGATCCGCTCGCGGCTCTCGACGAGCGCCGGACAGCGGGCACAGCCGGCTTCGAGGACGTGACGGTCGGTCGGGAACTCGGGCACGTTCGGGGTGAGGCGGTCGATCCCCGAGACTCCGTCGGTTCCGGCGAGCGTGACCCTCGGGGGTTCCGGCGGTGGACGCCGCCTCCCCCGCCGGACGTCGGACGACAGAGTTACGGTCGCCGGTGATCGAGGCCGTCGTATGGAACTGCCGAACCCCGAACTGCTCTCGGAACTCGCCGTGACGGCGCTGTACGTGCTCGTCGCGGGCGTCCTGACCGTCGGCGGGCTGGCCGTCGAGTACGCGAGCCTCCAGTATCTCGGCGCCGGCGAGCTGACGGCCGCGGGCTGGCTGGCGCTCGCGGGTGCGGTGATGCTGTACGCCGGCCTCTACGGCGTCGGCTACGGGAAGTTACTCGGGCGGGCGGGGTAGCTCACAGCGCGGGTTCCCCGGCCTCCAGCAGCTCCTTGTACCGCTTGCGGATCGTCACCTCGGAGACGTTCGCGACGTCGCCGACCTCCTTCTGGGTGAGCTGTTCGTCCACGAGCAACGCGCCGGCGTACACCGCTGCCGCCGCGAGTCCGACGGGGGACTTCCCGGAGGTGGTCCCCTCGGCTTTCGCGGCCTCGAGTAACTCGCGGGCGCGGCGCTCGACGGTCTCGGGGAGCTCCAGATCGCTCGTGAACCGGGGGAGGTAGCTGCCGGGATCGGCGGGGGCGACCTCGAGGCCGAGCTCGCGGAGCACGTACCGGTAGGTGCGGGCGATCTCGGCGCGCTCGACCCGGCTGACGGCGGAGATCTCGTCGAGGCTCCGGGGCGTGTCGGCCTGTCGGGCCGCGGCGTACAGCGCGGCGGTGGCGACGCCCTCGATCGACCGCCCGGGCAGGAGGTCCTCCTCCAGGGCCCGCCGGTAGATCACCGAGGCGGTCTCGCGGGTCGGATCCGGCAGCCCCAGCGCGCTGGCCATCCGGTCGATCTCGCCGAGGGCCTGCTTCAGGTTGCGGTCCTTGGCGCTTTTCGACCGGAACCGCTCGTCCCAGGTGCGCAGCCGCTCCATCTTCCGGCGTTTGCGATCCGAGAGCGACCGGCCGTAGGCGTCTTTGTTCTTCCAGTCGATCGTGGTGCTCAGCCCCTCGTCGTGGAGCATCCGGGTCGTCGGCGCCCCGACGCGGCTCTTCCGGTCTTTCTCGCCGGGGTCGAACGCGCGCCACTCGGGGCCGCGGTCGATCGCGTCTTCCTGTGAGACCAACCCACACTGCTCGCAGGCGGTCTCGCCGTGTTCGGGGTCGTAGACCAGCCGGCCGTCACACTCGGGACAGCGCGTTGGCTCCTCGAGGCTCCGGTCGGGTTCGGTGCGCTCGGACGTCGCCGTTCGGACGTGGGTGGGTGCTTCGGTCATCGTGGTGTATCGTCACGCTGCGCGGCCGCGGCCGCGCGCTCGTACGAACAGTCGTTCGGCATCTCCTATCATAAAGCTTCTCTCTAACAGTACAAATCTTTTCGAATCGAGTACCACAACTCCTATTTGATAAAGAAGAGTTCCCGAACCGGGACCGTCGTCGGTCCGTCGGGGCCGTCCTTTCTGCCGGCTTCGGTCGGCTCCGGCCCTTCCGCCGGCTTCGGTCGGACGGGGCCGGTTCGCCGACTTCGGCGGCCCCGACCCCTCCGCCGACATCGGTCGGCCCCGGCCCTTCCGCCGACTTCGGTCGGCCGATCCCTCGCCCGCGTGCGGGCGGCTCCCGCGGGACCGATTCCCCTTTAATGACCGAGCCAGACACCACAGGTATGAGCCGATTCGACGAGGTCGACGACGCCTACGATCCACACGCCCTCGAACGGCGGGTCTCGGAGTACTGGGAGGAGGTCGACGCCTACGAGCGAACGGTCGAACACCGGTCGGCCGGCGAGCCGTACTTCTTCGTCGACGGGCCGCCGTACACCTCCGGCTCGGCACACATGGGGACGACCTGGAACAAGACCCTGAAGGACGTCTACATCAGGTATCTCCGAATGCAGGGGTACGACGTCACCGACCGTCCGGGCTACGACATGCACGGGCTGCCGATCGAGACGAAAGTCGAAGAAGAGCTCGGCTTCGAGAACAAAAAGGACATCCAGGAGTTCGGCGAGGACGAGTTCATCGACGCCTGCAAGGAGTTCGCCGAGCGCAACCTCGAGAGCCTCCGGTCTGACTTCGAGTCATTCGGGGTCTGGATGGACTGGGACGCCCCGTACAGGACGGTCGACCCGACGTACATGGAGGCCGCCTGGTGGGGCTTCGAGAGGGCCGCCGACCGCGGGCTCGTCGAACAGGGCAAACGCTCGATCAGCCAGTGTCCCCGGTGTGAGACCGGGCTGGCGAACAACGAGGTCGAGTACGAGGACGTCGAGGACCCCTCGATCTACGTCGAATTCGACCTCGTCGACCGCGAGGGGTCGCTCGTGATCTGGACGACCACCCCGTGGACGATTCCGGCGAACGCGTTCACCGCCGTCGATCCAGAGCTCACCTACCAGGGCGTCCGGGCCTGGCGGGCGGGCGAGGAGCCAGCCGACGGCGACGTCCTCTACGTCGCCGAGGCCTGCGTCGAGGGCGTCCTGAAGGACGGTCGGTACGACGACTACGAGGTGATCGCGGAGCTCCCCGGGGAGGAGATGGTCGGCTGGGCTTACGAGCATCCGCTGGCCGAGGAGGTGCCGGATCACGCCGACCACGACGGGGCACTCGAGGTGTACGCCGCCGACTACGTCGAGGCCGACCGGACGGGCCTCGTCCACTCCGCGCCCGGCCACGGCGAGGAGGACTTCGAGCGGGGCACCGAACTCGGCTTCCCGATCTTCTGTCCGGTCGGCCCGGACGGCGTCTACACCGAGGCGGCCGGCGCGTACGCGGGCCAGTTCGTCAAGGACGCGGACGAGGAGATCATCGCGGATCTCGAGGAGAACGGCGCCTTGCTCGCCTCGGACACCGTCCACCACAGCTACGGCCACTGCTGGCGGTGTGACACGGGGATCGTCCAGATCGTCACCGACCAGTGGTTCATCACGATCACGGACGTCAAAGACGAGCTGCTGGCGAACATCGAGGACAGCGAGTGGTACCCCGACTGGGCCCGGGACAACCGCTTCCGGGATTTCGTCGAGGAGGCCCCCGACTGGAACGTCTCCCGCCAGCGCTACTGGGGGATCCCGATCCCGATCTGGGTGCCCGAGGACGGCGCCGACGGCGGCTGGTCCGGCGAGATGGACGACGCCATCGTGATCGGCTCCCGGGAGGAGCTGGCCGAGCGGGTCGACCAGGACGTCGACCCGGCGACCGTCGACATCCACAAGGACACCGTCGACGAGCTGACGATCACCGAGGACGGCCGGAGCTACCGGCGGGTGCCGGACGTCTTCGACGTCTGGCTCGACTCCTCGGTGGCGTCCTGGGGCACCCTCGATTTCCCGGAGGAGCGCGAGCAGTTCGAGAAGCTGTGGCCCGCCGACTTCATCCTCGAGGCCCACGACCAGACCCGCGGCTGGTTCTGGTCCCAGCTCGGGATGGGGACCGCGGCGATGGACGAGGTGCCCTACGAGACGGTGCTCATGCACGGCCACGCGCTCGACGAGGACGGCCGGAAGATGTCGAAGTCCGTCGGCAACGTCGTCGAGCCCGACGAGGCCATCGAGCGCCACGGGGCCGACGCGATGCGGCTGTTCCTGCTCTCGGCGAACCCCCAGGGCGAGGACATGCGCTTTTCCTGGGACGGGATGCGGACGAAAGAGCGGAGCCTGCGGACCCTCTGGAACGTCTTCCGGTTCCCGCTGCCGTACATGCGTCTCGACGGCTTCGACCCCGAAGAGACCGATCTCGACGCCGTCGACGGTGACCTCGAGCTCGTCGACGAGTGGGTCCTCGCCCGTCTGCAGTCGACGAAAGCGGAGATGAGCGAGGCGATGGCGGAGTTCCGACAGGACCGTGCGCTCGACGCGCTGCTCGACTTCCTCGTCGAGGACGTCTCCCGCTTTTACGTTCAGGCGGTCCGCGAGCGCATGTGGGAAAAAGAGGACAGCCCGAGTAAACTGGCTGCCTACGCGACGATCTATCACGTCCTCCGTGAGGTCGTCGTCCTGCTCGCTCCCTTCGCCCCCTTCGTCAGCGAGGAGATCTACGGTACGCTCACCGGCGAGGGCGGCCAGCCGACGGTCCACATGGCCGACTGGCCCGAGGTCGAGGAGTACTGGGAAGACGGGGAACTCGAGACCGACGTCGCCCTCCTGCGGGCGATCGAGGAGGCCGGCGCGAACGCCCGCCAGCAGGCCGGCCGGAAGCTACGCTGGCCGGTCGCCCGGGTCGTCGTCGGTGCGGACGACGAGCGGGTCGTCGAGGCCGTCTCCCGCCACGAGGGGCTCCTCGAGGATCGGCTCAACGCCCGCGAGGTCGAGCTCGTCGAGCCCGGCCGGCGCTGGGGCGAGCTCGCCTACAGCGCCGAGGCCGACATGAGCGTGCTCGGTCCCGCCTTCGGCGGCCGTGCCGGCGAGGTGATGACCGCGCTCAACGAGGCACGGATCGAGGAGCCCACCCTCGAGGCCCTCGAGGCGGCCGTCGGGGACGTCCTGGCGGACGGGGAGTCCCTCGAGGAGGAGATGGTCTCGTTCGTCACGGAGACTCCGGACGGCGTCGCCGGGGCCACCTTCGGTCTCGAGGGCGACGACCGCGGGGTCGTCTACGTCGACGCCGCCCTCGATGCGGACATAGAGAGCGAGGGGTACGCCCGCGAGGTCATCCGGCGGGTCCAGGAGATGCGCAAGGAACTCGATCTCGACGTCGAAGAGCGGATCGTCCTCGAGCTGTCGATCGACGACGACCGCGTCGCCGAGCTCGTCGCCGAGCGCGAGGGGTTGATCCGCGAGGAGGTCCGGGCCGACGAGCTCGGGACCGTCGACGGCGGCCACCGCAAGGAGTGGGAGGTCGAGGGCGTCGCGGTCGAACTCGCGATCGCGCCCCTGGCCGGGCCGTCGGCCTGAGACGTCCCGTCGGCCACGCCGGCGTGGGGGAGCCCACCTGGCGGCGAGTGGCGTTCAGTACGGCGGCGAGGTGAAGCCGTCGGCGTCGCCGAGCGGGCGGACGCCGACCCCGTGGAAGTCCGGCGAGGGCTCTTCGTCCGCGACGTGTTCCTCGGGGTAGTCCTCGATCGGGTCCGGCTCGATGACGTCGACGATCTCGCGGCTCTCGACGTCGAGCACCGAGATCCCGGGGGTGACGCCGGTCGCGGCGTGGGGGTCACCCGAGACCGGGACCGGCCCGCGGAGGGTCACGAACATGTACTGGCCGTCCGGCGAGGACCACATGATGTCGGGGGCGTCCCGTTCGGCCGGCTCCGCCGACTGCTCGGGTCCGAACGCCTCGATCTCGTCTATCACCTCGTCGGTGTCGGGATCGACGACGACGCCGTCGTTCGTCTCGCGGTTGAGCACCCACAGCTCCTCGCCGTCCGGGGTGAACCAGAAGCCGTGAGCGTCGATGCCCCCGGTGTCCTCCTGGAGGAGCACCTCGTCGTTCGCGGTGTCGTAGACGTAGTAGTCGCCGACGCCCTCCTCGCCTTCCTCCGGATCGGAGGGGAGCCCGGCGGTGAGGTAGAACTTCTCCTCGGTCGGATGGGGGACGGTGCCACAGTTGGTCGGCAGCTCCTCGCCGGGGACGGCGACGTCGACCGCGAACGACTCGTGGTCGACGATCACGAGCGCGCCGTCGTGGTAGCTCGGGCCGAGGGTGTGAAGCGAGCGGCCGTCGGCGTCGTACTGGTGACAGATCGGGGCCCCCTCCTCGATCCCGGCCTCGAGGACCGTCTCGTCGGTCCGGAGGTCGATCTCGTCGGCGATCTCGAAGCTCTCGGCCTCGAGGTCGGCGTCGATCCGGACGATCGTCTCCTCGCCGATGACGTCGACGTGGAGGTACTCGTCGTCCGGCGAGAAGCCCGCGAAGTGCGAGCCAGCGCCCGTCTCGAGGTTCGCGACGAGTTCGCGGTCCTCGGTGCGGTAGATCAGCGTCCGCGCGCCGGCCGTACAGGCGACCGCGGCGTACTCGTAGTCCGAGGAGTAATCGACCATGTGGGGCACTTCCCCGCCGTCGGCCGCCGTGTCGATCTCGTCGACGAGCTCGAACTCGGCTTCGCCGCCGCCGGATTCGTAGATGTAGATCGTATCGAGCCCCTGGTCGGCCGCCCAGAGCTCGTAGCCCACCGCCTCCTCGCCGTCGTCCGTCCCTTCGTCGTCTCCCTCGTCGTCGTCCCCCTCCCCGTCGTCGTCCGCGTCCTCGCCGAGGCAGCCGGCGAGGGCAATCGAGCCGGCCGCGCCGGTACCGATCAGAAACCGTCGTCGTGTCGCGTTCGGATGCATTCGACCTGGATAACGGCTCCGGAAATAAAAATCCGTGGTTTCAGGCCCCAGAAGCGGCGAATTCGGCATTTTGGCGTAGACAGAGGCAACACTTGTGCCTGCTTCCGGACCGGGTCGTCCGATTCGGGTTTCGAACCGCCGAAACGGCCGAATACGGCAATTTCGGCGTGATAGCTACCGGAAACGGTTGCCGACGGCTGTGTCGTCCGTGCGACGGGCCGATCCGAACGTCATCCGGGCGTTCGATGCGTATCGAAACTCGGTCGCTCGAACGTGCCGCGAGCGACGCGGTCTCTCGAAGCGTGGCGCTCGAACGTGCCGCGAGCGACGCCGTCTCTCGAAGCGTGGCGTTCGAACGTGCCGCGAGCGACGCGGTCTCTCAAATCGAGGCACTCGACCGCTCACCGGGACGACCGATCCGATCGACGAACGCCTCTCCCTCGATCGCACACCGGTAGGCCGGCTTGTAGGTCATGTTCTCCCCGCCCTCCCGGACCGACCAGTTCGTGGCGACCGCCTCCCGGAGGTAGTAGGCCGGCCGCTCGTTGCCCGGCTTCACGCGGTAGTCGCTGAGCCGGATCGGGTGGCGCTCGAAGAGCCCGCCGGGCTCCCGGCCGTCGACGATGACGATCCGCTTTTCCTCGAGGAACGGGCGGTCGCCGCGGGCCCGCTTGGCGTGAGCGTTCTCCGGGTGGGCCGCGAGGATCCGCCGACGCTCGGTCGGGGACGCTCCCGGCTCCAGGACCGCCACCGACGCGACGGTGAAGTAGCCGATCAGGTACCGGTGGGCGCGATCACCGTCCGGTCGGCGCAAGCCGGCGTAGAAGCCGACGACGTCGCCGGCCTCGAGTCCGGAGAGCCGCGAGACGTAGCCGCTCGTGCGGTGTTCGCCGTAGGTCAGCGCCTCGAAGTTCGGATCGTGGTGGACCGGCCACTCCGCCAGCTCCGTCCCCTCGACGGTCAGCTCCGGCTCGCGGACGGGTCGGGGGGTAATCGAGCTCGCGAGCTCCGCGGCGGTCCGGTCGTCGTGGCGAAGCTCCCAGGAGCCGAGGCTCTCCCGCTCGTCGGTGTCGCGGCTCTTCTCCGGGATCGGCAGGTACTCGAAGCGACCGTCGTCGTACAGCGGACCGAGCACGCCGAGGTTGGTGGTGTCGGCACCGACGCCGGCGAGGACGACTGTCATGGCTTCCCCTCGCTTCCGGCCCCCAAAACCGGACCGGTTCGTGGGAGAGAAATCGGTTCGTGACGGGGGAAACCTGTTCGCGGCGAGGTGAAACCGGAACCGCAGACGGAGCTCACGGCTCACTCCCGTTCGGGACGCGTACCGTGAGTAGGCCGTGCGGTTTTGAGGCGTGGATCCCGAGTGCGGACGTGCCACCGGACGTCACGACGTACGCCGGACCGTCCGAGAGCGCCATGCGCTGGCTCGTCCTCGCGACGGGCTACTTCGTGTTGGTCCTCTTCGTGATCGGCGTCTTCGACCTCCTGTTGGGGCTTTACGAACTGCTCTGGACCGGCCAGTTCACCGATCCGATCGCCGTCGTCGGGCTGCTCGAGACCGTGTTGTTGTTGCTCATCATCATCGAGGTCCACCGAACGTTGCTCGCGTACGCCCGCCAGGAGCCGGTGGTTCGGATCGTCATCGGTGCGGCGATCATCGCCATCGCCAGGGAGGTCATCAGCTTCCGCGTCGACGAGTTCGACGCGGCCGGAGAAGCCCTCCCGGCGGCTGCGGCGCTCGCGCTCTTGCTGATCGCGCTGGTCGCCGCCTACGTGCTGGTCCGGTGGTCGGACCGTCGGTTCGACCGACCGGTGGGGTCGTGACGACCGCGGATCGGCCGTGACGACCGTCTACAGGCCGTGGCGACCGCGGATCGGCCGTGACGACCGTCTACAGGCCGTAGCGACCGCGGATCGGCCGTGACGACCGTCTACAGGCCGTAGCGCCGTGGTCCGGCCGTGACGACCGTCTACAGGCCGTGACGACCCCTTATACGCCCGTGGGGTTACGGGATCGCGGCGACCATCTCGATCTCGATACGGACGTCGACCGCGAGCCTCGACACCTCGACCGTGGTCCGGGCCGGGCGGGGTTCGGGCATCCACGACCGGTAGGTCTCGTTGAACGCCTCGTAGTCGTCCATGTCGGTCAGGAAGACGGTCGCTTTCAGCACGTTCTCGAAGGAGGTGTCCGCCGCCTCGAGGATCGCCTGGAGGTTCTCGAACGTCCGGTCGGTCTGAGCGACGATGTCCTCGCCGACGATCTCCCGCGTCTCGGGGTGTTTCGGCACCTGGCCGGCGGTGTAGACGACGTCGCCGTGGATCATCCCCTGGGAGAACGGATTCTCGCTGTCGAACGCGCCGTCGGTAGTAACTGGCGTTACCATGTCACGGCTTGACTCTCGGGGTTCATAACTCCGGCCGTTCGAGGACGGCAGTCGGCGTCGATCAGGGCGTTCGACTCGCGATCACGTACTGGAGGTGGACGAACTCCTCGAAGCTCATCGGGGCGCGCCGTTCGACTTTCTGCTGGATCTCCTTCGGATCGAGGCCGAGGGCGAGCTCGTCGGCCACGGCGTCGACGTCGAGGACGGCCGTCGCCATCCCGAGCAGCAGGTGCTCACAGGCCATCTCGACGGCCGTCGCTGCGTCGGGCTCACCCTCGCCGAGGGCGACGATCGCCGCGGCCTCCTCCACGTCGAGGGGCGGGGAGTCGCCCTCGAGGAGTGTCTCGAGGCGGCCGGCGTCGACGCCGGTCTC
>LKNG01000098.1 GCA_001564115.1 Natrialbaceae archaeon Tc-Br11_E2g8
CCGAGGTCCGCGCTCGTGACGATGTTCTGGACGACGATCTCGGGGTCCTCGTTGACCTGAATCTGTAGCTCCCGGAGCTTGTCGAAGACGATACGCAGGCTCTCGTGGACGTCGTCGGTGCTTTTGGCACCAGTACAGACGATCTTCCCCGACCGGAAGATCAGCGCGGCCGACTTGGGTTCCTGGGTGCGATAGACCAGCCCGGGGAACTGCTCGGGGTCGTAGTCCGCTCCCTCGAGGTCCATCGCGACGCTCTGGAGGTCCAGTTCCTGTCCGATGCCGGTCGACGCAACCACGTTCTCGATGTTGATGGTCTCCTTCGGATCCGTCATTATTCGCTTAAAAGGACGTATTTAAGGTTTATAAAGGTTGGTGCCGACGCCTGATATCTCCGGTAGACGGACCCGTTCGACGGACGCCCGAACCGACGGAGCGGTACGTTCTTTGGCCGCCGCGGCCACTCTGCGGACGTGTACCTCCTCGAACTCGGTGGCGAGGACGACGCCTTCGCCGCCTGCGAGGCGGCCAGCGCCGCGACCGGCCTAAAGCGGGTCGCTCCGGGGTTAGCCGTCGCCCGCGGGATGGTTCCCGACCGCGTCCGCGGGCTGGCGTACACCCACGCAGCGAGCGAGCTGATCGGCAGGGGCGGGGCCGATCCGGAGAGTGCCCGGTCGATCCTCGAGGCCGCCGCGATAGACCGTGCGGGGAGCGTCGCCGTGCGTGCGACCGACGTCCACGGCTCGACCGGCGTCGACACCCGGCTGGTCGAACGTGAGCTCGGGAACCTCCTCGTCGACCGCGGGTTCTCGGTCGACCTCGAGGAGCCCGATCACGTCCTCCGGGCGGTGTTCTCCGCGGGACGGCTCCCGGACGACGAGGCCGACACGACGACGGACGGGGAGGCCGACACGACGGCGACGGGCTACGAGCCCGACACGGCGGCGACGGACCGCGAACCCGACGTGACGGCAGCGGCCGGCCCCCGTGGGGAGACGGTTTCGGTCTGTGCACTCGGCTGGCTCGCCGTCGAGAGCGTCCGCGATTTCGGGCGTCGGAAGCCGACCGACAGGCCCTTCTTCCAGCCGGGCAGCATGGAGCCCCTCCTGGCCCGGGCCGTCGCGAACCTCGCGGGCGCCCGCCCCGGACGGACGGTGCTCGATCCGATGTGTGGCACCGGCGGCGTCCTCCTCGAGGCGGGGCTCGTCGGCGCCGACGTCCTCGGCGTCGACGCCCAGGCGAAGATGGTCGCCGGCGCCCGGGAGAACCTCGCGCTCCTCCCGGACGGGGAGTCGGCCGTCGGCGTCCCCGCCGGCGACCCGAGCGTCGTCCGGGGGGACGCCACCCGGCTCCCGTTCGTCGACGGCGCGGCCGACGGGGTCGTCTTCGACGCCCCGTACGGCCGCCAGTCGAAGATCGAACGCCACGACCTCGCCGACCTCGTCGGCGGCGCGCTCGCGGAGGCCGGCCGGATCGCCACCCGTGCCGTCCTCGTCGCCGACCGGACGTGGGTCGGCCCGGCACGGGAGGCGGGCTGGACGCTCGAGGCCCTGTTCGAGCGGCGGGTCCACCGTTCGCTGACGCGGTACGTCCACGTTCTCTCCTGAACGTCCGCCCCCGAGCCCTCGAGTCCGTCCGCTCGTGGATCCTCGGCGTCTCGGCTACGGGCCAGCCGGGGCGGAGTATTCAAATGTGCGAGGATCGAACGTCGCGTATGGCAAAGTACTCGACGGGCTCCTCGTCGGGTGGCGGCGGGACGGCCTGTGAGCTCTGTGGCGCCGAGAGCGACTCGTTGCGGACGGCGACGGTCGCCGGCGCCACCCTCGAGGTCTGTCCCGGCTGTGCACCCCACGGCGAGGACGAACGGGGCGGCGGATCGACCGGCGGCTCCGGCCAGGACACGAGCGAGCGCAAGAAGCGTGCGGCACGGAACGTCGCGAAGGCGAACCCGATCTGGGACGGCGACTCCGAACACTGGGAGCGCGAGGGGACGAACTACGACGACGACCCCCTCCCGTATCTGGTGGCCGGCTACGAGGAGCGACTCGTCGCGGCCCGCCAGGAGGAGGGGTTGAAACGCGAGGAGCTCGCCGAAGAGCTCGGCGCCCGCGAGTCGGACCTGCTGGCGATCGAGCAGGGGCGGGCGACCCAGGCGGGCGTCGGCGGCGGCCTGATCGATGCCCTAGAGGAGCGGCTGGGAATCGAGCTCGCGGAGTGACCGGCAGCGGGCAGATTTTTCACCCCTGGCGACGGAGTGGGACCGATGAGCGGGCAACGGGCGGCGGCGGAGCCGTACACCACACGCTTCGAGACGACGGTACGATCGGTCGACGGCCGGGAGGTTCGACTCGAACGGAGCTACTTCTACGCCGAGAGCGGCGGCCAGCCGGCCGACCGCGGCGCGGTCGGCGACGTCCCCGTCGAGACGGTCTTTCTCGAGGACGGCGAGCCGGTCCACGTGCTGGCGGAGGAGCCGGCGTTCGCTCCGGGCCGGCGCGTGCTCTGTTCGATCGACTGGTCGTTCCGGATGTACTGTATGCGCGCACACACCGCGAGCCACGTCCTCTACGGCGCCGGCCGGCGGCTGCTCGAGGGGCTCGGCTACGGCGGCTTCGACATCGGCGAGCGGAAGGTCCGGGTCGACTTCGAGACGACCACGACGATCGACGACGACGTGCTGGTCGACCTCGAGCGGCTGGTCAACCGCGCAATCTGGGAGTCCCGGCCGGTCTCCTGGCAGTCGATCCCCGCGCGGGAGGCCCACGAGCGGGAGGCGATCGCGTTCAACGAGGCGACCGAGGAGGGGGCGCTTGCCGACGGCTCCGTCAGGATCGTCACGGTCGGGGGCCCCGACGACAACGGCGACGCCAACGAGTCGACCGATCCGTGGGACGTCGCCGCCTGCGGGGGCACTCACGTCCGGAACACCCGCGAGATCGGCCCCGTCACGGTCCTCGAGCGCTCGAACCCCGGCGAGGGGCTGACCCGCGTCGAGTTCGCGGTCGGCCCCCGGGCGATCGAACGCCGGAGCGTAGAGAAGCGGGCGACGCTCGCCGCGAAGGACGCGCTGGGTTCGAGCGTCGAGGAGGTGCCGGCGGCGCTCGACCGGCTGATCGACGAGCGCGACCGGCTCGAGGAGACGGTCACGGAGCTTCGGGGCCGCCTGCTCGAGGCGAGCCTCGAGACGGCCGAGCCCGTCGCCCGCGACGGCGACCGATGGCTCGTGACGACGGTCGAGGAGGTCTCGGCGAACGACGCGGCGGAGGTCGCCCGCGAGGCGGCCGGCGAGCGTGCCGACGTGGTCGTCCTCGTCGGCGCGGACGGAGCGACGTTCGCGGTCGTCGGCGCCGGCGGGAGCCGTTCCGCCGAGACGGTCGTCGACGAGCTCACCGACGCGTTCGGCGGCGGTGGCGGTGGCTCCGATCGGCTGGCCCAGGCCGGGGGGTTCGACGCCGAACCCGAAGAGATCGTCGACTGGCTCGGCTGAGCCGGCCGGGAGTTTTGGCGGAAGTTTATCATTGTGGTCGGCGTACTCCCCCGGCGATGCCGATCGAGTACGACGGTCTGCGTTTCGAGCGACCCGGCCACGCCAGCGTCCGCATCGGGGGCGACGACCGCGTGATCTACGTCGACCCCTGGAGCGAGGTCATCGAGAACGAGCCGGGGGATGCCGACGTCGTCTTGCTCACCCACGACGACTTCGATCACTACGATCCGGAGGGGGTCTCGGCGGTCGCCGGCCCCGACGTGACGGTCGCGGCCTTCGATGGGATCGACGTCGAGGGGCTTCCCGAGAACGTCGTCGAACTCCCCCACGAGGGCGAGACGGTCGTCGCGGGTATCGACGTGGTGACGGTGCCGGCGTACAACGACCCCGACGGCGACCACGTCGACGATGCCGGGGAGCCGTTCCACGCCGAGGGCGAGGGCGTCGGTCTCCTGCTCACGATCGACGGGACGACCGTCTTCCTCCCATCGGACACCGACTTTCTCCCTCACCACGGATCGATCGCCGCCGACGTGTTCGTCCCGCCGATCGGGGGCCACTACACGATGGACCGCCACGAGGCCGCCGAGTTCGCCCGGAGCGTCGACCCCGGGCTCGTGTTGCCGACCCACTACGACACGTTCGAACCGATCGAGACCGACGTCGGGGCGTTCGTCGACGAACTCGAGAGCGATGGGATCCGGGTCGAACAGTTCTGAACTGACCCCGTTTCGGGCGAAGCCGGAACGATTTCATCCGATCGAGAGAACGACTCCGTCCGCCCGAGAGATAGCTTCCGTCCACACGAGAGAACGACTCCGTCCGCCCGAGAGGACGATTCCATTCGCTCGAGAGGATGGCAGAAAGCCGCCGGTGTAAACCGTCCACCGCGTGAAAATGGTCGGTTCGAACCCGTCTGAACGGTCCGACATTCGCCCGAATCCGGAACGATTCGCCGGAACGGTCGGACCCCGTTATGTCGGTTCTCGACGGGAGGACAGTCAGCCAGCCATGACGATCAACGATCCGCCGACGGCCGGTCGGTCCGGAACCGACGAGACGAACGAGACGACGGCTCCCGCCGGCCGACTCCCGGACGTGAAGCGACGCGATCGGTCGCCCGTGGCGGGCGAACGCTGTGGGTGCGATCGGCTGTCGGGAACCGACCGTCGCCGGCTCGTCCTCCGGCGGCTCTGTGAGACGGGCGAGCGGCTAGACGTCCGGACGCTGGTCGGGCACATCGCCGACCGCGAACGCGACAGAACCCTCGCGAGCACGGAGCTGGAGCGTCGACAGCGCATCCACGCCTCGCTGTGTCGGACCCACCTGCCGGCCCTCGAGGAACGCGGCCTCCTCGGTTACGACCGCGAGCGCGGGCTCGTCTCGCCGGGGAAGCGACTCGCCGCCGCGGTCCGTCGGAACGAGTGACGACGCCTCACTCGACGAGTCGCTCGATTTCGGTCACTAAGATGTCGCTCGCGCCGGCCCGTTTGACCTCGGTGATCGCCTCGAAGACGTCCCGTTCGTCGACGACGGCGTGGACGGCGACCTTTCCACCCCCACCGTTGGCGATGTCCATGATCGTCGGCCCGCCGAGGCCGGGGATGACCTCCCGGACGGCGTCGAGACGCTCCTCGGGGACGTTCATCATCAGGTACCGTTTCCCGTCGGCGGCGACGACAGAGGAGAGCGCGGTCCGCACCTCCTCGACTTTCGGCTCCTCGAGGACGTCCTCGCGGCCGAACAGCCGGACGGAGCTTTCGAGCACCTCCGCGATCACGGCGAGCCGGTTCACTTTCAGTGTCGTCCCGGTCGAGGTGATGTCGACGATGGCGTCGGCCATCTCGACGTGGGGGGTGAGCTCTGTCGCGCCCGTCACCTCGACGATGTCGGGCTCGACCCCGTGGGCGTCGAAAAAGTCGCGGGTGATCCGCGGGAACTCCGTCGCGACGGTCCGTCCGTCCAGCTCGTCGACCGACTCGATCGTCCCGTCCTCGGGGGCGGCGAGCACGAGTCGGCAGCGACCGAACTCGAGGTCGAGCAGCTCCGCGACGTTCGCCGCTCCAGACTCGCGGACCTGATCGAGCCCCGTCACGCCGAGGTCGGCCGCGCCGTCGGCGACGTACTCGGGGATGTCCGCCGCCCGGGCGAAGAGGACGGTGACGTCCGGATCGACCGTCGCGGCGTACAGCTTCCGGTCGGCGCCGTTCTCGAGGTGGAGTCCCGCCCGCTCTAGGAGATCGATCGTCGGCTCGTGCAGGCGGCCCTTGTTGGGGACGGCGATGCGCATTTGGCGCCGCTACGGGGTCGGGTGGGAACTGTCTTTCCATCTCGGTCCGGAAGAGTATCCTCTCGACGCCCCTCGGCCGGTGGAGCGTCCGGTCCGAGGGGACTCCCCTCGACCCGCCGACCGTCCGTCCCGAAAGGACGTCCGATCAGCTCCCTGCCGCGTCGGCGAGCTCGAGGCGGTCTTTGACGTTCTCGAGGGTCGTCCGGAGTTCGCGTTCGTTGTACCGACGGACGAACGGGTCGGCGACGGCCGAAAGCACTCTGCCGGGGAGCTCGTAGCTGGCAGCGTAGGTGATTTCGGTTCCCTCTTCGACCGGTTCGAAGGAGATCCGGATCTCCCCCTCGAGGTCGCCGTCCATCTCGAAGACCATCAGCTCCCCTTCCTCGTGGGTCGTCTCCACGAGCGCGCCGTCCAGGCCGATGCCGGCCATCCGGTAGGTGTGTTCCACGCGCTTGCCACCGTTCTCGAGTGGCTCGATGTTCCGCACCTCCGCGAGGCTCGGGGTCACCTCGGCGTGGTTCTCGGGGTCGTCGAGGAACGCGAACGCCTCCTCGATCGGTACCTCAACCCGGACGGTTTCGCTGACTGATACCATACTCAAAACTACTACCCCCAGAGCAAAAGAACTCCCGGTAGAACGGATCTGGCGTCTCCGGAGTTGAACGTGGAATCTCACGTGGGTTCTCCGGAAGGGTGAACGGACCACCGTGTGGGACCTCTGACGCGACGACCGGGTCCACGCGTGGGATCACCCGACGGACGAGTGATACCTCACGTGGGATCACCCGACGGACGAGTGATACCTCACGTGGGACAGACGAACGATCCCTCACGTGGGATTGGGTTTGGAACGTTCGGCCCCAGTGGCATATGGCCTTTATTTCGAAGTCACCGAGAGAATAAATCGAGGGTCTCGAGGGAAAACCCGCATTAACCCGGAGCGCCTAGGTTACCCATGAACACCAGACGGGCGCACGTCGAGATCACGGGTATGTCCTGTTCGACGTGCTCGGGGACCGTCGAGGACGCCCTGGAGGGAGTCGACGGGGTGGTCGCGGCCAGCGCCAACTTCGCGACCGACGAAGGCACCATCGAGTACGACCCCGAGGCGACCTCCCTCGGGGAGCTCTACGGAGCGATCGAGGACGCGGGGTTCGAGGCGGCCGTGGAGTCCCGGACGATCACCGTCCTCGGGATGTCGTGTTCGACCTGTTCGACGGCGGTGGCCGACGCCGTATCGGAGCTGCCGGGCGTGATCGACGCGGAGGTGAACTTCGCCGCCGACGAGGCACGGATCAGGTACAACCCGGTCGACACCGCGCTTCCATCGGTGTACGACGCGATCGAAGACGCGGGGTACGAGCCGGTTCGCGAGGACGACGGCGACGACCGCGAGCGGGCCATCGAGGGCGATCTCCGTCGCCAGCGCCGGCTCGTGATCGGCGGCGGCCTGCTCACCCTGCCGTTCGTCCCGATGATGGTCGAGATGCTGTTCGAGCTGGGGGGCGTCGCGTCGCCGATCCCGATGGCGATCGCCCACCCGCCGGGCTGGCTCGAGTTCGTCCTCGCGACGGTCCTGATGGCCACGCTCGGCAAGGAGTTCGTCGTGGGGGCCTACCGGGCGTTCTCCCACGATCGGCGGGCGAACATGGACACTCTCGTGGCGGTCGGCACGAGCGCCGGCTACGTCTACAGCGTGGCCGTCCTCGGCGGGGTGCTCGTCGGCGGGCTCTACTTCGAGGCCGTCGCGTTCATCCTCTGGTTCATCACGCTCGGCAACTGGCTCGAGGTGCGCTCGAAGGCCCGGGCGGGCAACGCCTTGCGCGAACTCCTGCAGATGGAGGCCGACGAGGCGACGGTCGTCCGCGACGGCGAGGAAGTCCAGGTCCCTCTCGAGACGGTCGAACCCGGCGACCTCCTGAAGGTTCGGCCGGGAGAGAAGATCCCGACCGACGGAATCGTCCGCGAGGGCCAGAGCGCCGTCGACGAGTCGATGCTGACCGGCGAGTCGATTCCCGTCGAGAAAGGCGCCGGCGACGAGGTCGTCGGCGCGACGATCAACGAGAACGGCGTCCTGCTCGTCGAGGCGACGAAAGTGGGTTCGGAGACGGCGATCCAGCAGATCGTCGAACGCGTCAAGGAGGCCCAGTCGCGCCAGCCCGAGATCCAGCGGCTGGTCGACACCGTAAGCGCGTACTTCGTCCCCGCGGTGATCGTCAACGCCGTCCTCTGGGCGACGATCTGGCTGCTCGCTCCGGAGCTGCTGTTCGGCGTCTCCTCGTGGCTCGGCTCGGTGATTCCCGTCCTCGAGCCCGTCGGCGGCGGTCCCGTGGCGGCGGCAGCCGGCGGCGTCCCCGTCCTCGAGTTCGCCGTGGTCGTCCTCGCCTCGGCGCTGTTGATCGCCTGTCCCTGTGCGCTGGGGCTCGCGACGCCCGCGGCGACGATGGTCGGCTCGACGCTCAGCGCGACCAACGGCGTCCTGTTCAAGGGCGGCGACGTACTCGAGCAGGTTCGTGGCATCGACACGATCGTCTTCGACAAGACCGGGACGCTGACCCACGGCGAGATGGTGCTGACGGACGTCGAACTCGTCGGCGAGCGAGCGGCCCCTGACGGCGGGACCGACGCCACGCCCGACGGTGGCGTCCTCGAGGACCCCATCTCGGACGAGGAGGACCTCGAGTCGTTCGTCCTCGGTGCGGCGGCGTCGGCCGAATCCGGCTCCGAACACCCGATCGCGAAGGCGATCGTCGACGGAGCCAGAGAGCGCGGGGTGGATCTCGGCGACGTGCGGGCGTTCGAGAACGTCCCCGGCCACGGCGTCCGGGCCGAGACCGACCGCGGGACGGTGCTGATCGGCCGACGGAAGCTGCTCGAGGACGCGGGAATCGACCCCGAACCCGCCGAAGCGACGCTCGCGCGGCTCGAGTCCGAGGGCAAGACGGCGATCACCGTCGCCGTCGACGGCCGGCTCCTCGGGGTGCTCGCGGTGGCCGACGAGGTCCGCGAGAGCGCAAAGGAGACGGTCGGGGCCCTTCGTGAGCGTGGCATCGAGGTCGTGATGCTCACCGGCGACAACGAGCGGACGGCCCGGGCCGTCGCCGAGGCGGTCGGCATCGATCCCGCGAACGTCCGCGCGGAAGTGCTTCCCGAGGACAAAGCCGACCAGGTCGATACGTTACAAGAAGACGGGAGCCGCGTGATGATGGTCGGCGACGGCGTCAACGACGCGCCGGCGCTCACGGCCGCACAGGTCGGCGTCGCGATCGGTTCGGGCACCGACGTCGCCATCGAGTCCGCCGACGTCACCCTGATGCGCGACGACCCCGCTGACGTGCTCAAGGCCGTCCGGATCTCCGAGGCGACGATCTCGAAGGTCCGCCAGAACCTCTTCTGGGCGTTCGTCTACAACGCGACGCTGATCCCGATCGCCTCGCTGGGGTTGCTCAACCCCGCACTCGCCGGCCTGGCGATGGCGACCTCGAGCGTGAGCGTGATGACGAACAGCTTGCTGTTCGCGGCCTACGACCCACACGAGGAGTACCGGCCGCTGGCGCTCAGACCCCTCGAGTGGCTCCGTCGGTAGCGGTCACCGGCGACGGACGCGGCCGAAAATCGCCCGCCTGGCGGCCACGAACCGATACAGCGGCTCGCGGAGTCGCTCGCTGCCCGGCAGTGCCCGGAAGGCGAGCGCTCCGTGTCGCTCC
>LKNG01000099.1 GCA_001564115.1 Natrialbaceae archaeon Tc-Br11_E2g8
CACGTCGACGTCGAGCCGACGCCGTTTGCACGCGCTCTAGAGCGTGCACTCGCCGCGGAGCGACGCGGGGAGTCCCCCCTCACGGTGGAGCGAAGTGGGAACTCCCGCGGGACTGGCACGGAGTCCGGCGGGGCCAACGTGGGATCCGGCGGAGCCGACACGGGATCAGGCGGGGCCGACACGGGATCCGGCGGAGCCGACACGGGGCCCGGCCGGCGATGACCGACGAGCCCGAGTACGGCGAGACGTGGGTGTACGAGGGGATCGTCGGCTCGGTGCCGGGTGTCGAGCTCTCGGATCGGGCCGTGGTCGCGCTCCAGTTCGTTTTCTTCGAGGCGGCGGTGCTCGTGCTGGCGGCGATCTACGGGCTCGCGTGGGCGGCGGTCGCCGGCACCGTCGCCGTCGCCGTCGCCGCCGTCGGCAGCTGGCTGATGCTCCGATTCAGCCGGTCGGTCAGGCGACTGCCGACGCCCGAGCCGTACCGGCGGCTACTGTTCGGGTCGGGGATCGAGGTCGTCCTCGCCGTGCTCTCGTTCGTCGGGCTGGTCACCTATCTGTTCGTCCACGAGCCCCGGGTGAGCGAGACGCCGCTTCTGACGGGCCTGCTCGGCCCGGAACCCCCGGTCGCCGCGACGGTGCTGGCGCTCGTGATCTGCTGGGATCTGGTCTACCGGATCGGGACGGGCTGGTGGGCGAGCGTCGTCGGCGTCTGGCGGGCGCTGCGGTACTCGTTCGATCCGGAGACGACGCGTGCGTACCGACGGGCGGACGCGCTCAACGTCGCCTTCGCCGGCGTCCAGCTGGCGCTGGTTCCGTTCGTCGCGGGACGGCCGCTGTTGCTCGGGGCCCTCCTCGGACACGTCTTCGCGGTCGTCCTCGCCGTCTCGCTCTCGCGGACGATACAGCGGCGATCGATCAGCTCGATTTGATCTCCTCGAACTGGTCCAAAAGCGCCTCCGCGGAGTCGCCGGAGTCGTACTCGACCCGGCCGTGGTAGATCGTTCGCTCGTCGTCGAAGTCGGTGTCGACCTTCGAGGCCTGCCGTTCGCGGCGCTCGTGCTCGTCTTCGTCGTACGCACCCATTGACATGGTAACCGTACACACGAGTTGGAGGCTGTCGCATATCAATGTAACGGTCGTTCACACGACGCGGCCGACGGGGCGGTCGGAAGACGTATCACTCGGTCGGTCCTACCGCCTCGCGTGGCACGGCCGCTTCGCTTTCGATACTCGCCCCGACACTGGTCCGACGACGACGTCCGACACCGAATCCTCCAGCCGCTCCGGTCCAACATCGGCGCCCGCGCCGTCGAGCCGCGGTTCGACGCCGGCGGCGGCTGGCAGCGCCATCGCTTCGAGATGCAAAACGGCGACCTCGCGCTGTTCGCTCGCAAAGACGACGAGGCCTACTGGATGGGCAACACCGAGACCCCGCGGGCGCTCTGGAAGACCGACAAGTACGGCTGGCGGGAGGTGCCCTACCACGTCGCCCGCTGGGCCCAGCGCGAGCTGCTCGCGGACCTCCACGAGGCCGACCCCTGGCTCGCCGACTACCCACACGTCTCGTGGTTTTTCCTCCCCGTCTTCATGTCGAAAGACGGCCGCGAGTCGACCCGGGCGTTCTTCCGGGAACACGCGCTGGGCTTTCCCGACGCCGGCCGCCGGGAGTCGATGGGCTTTCTCGAGGGGTTCCTCCGGACCGGCGCGCTCGACGAGTACCGACACACGATGTCCGGGAAGCTCGGTACCAGCGACCACGTCGACCGCGTCCGGATGAGCGCCACGATCGGGGAGTTCATCGCCGCGAAGATCCTCGTCGACGCGGGCTACGAGGTTACCCCCGAGATCGAGGTGACGACGGGCCACTCCCTCGATTACCGCGCACGGAACGGATCGACGAACGTCCTCGTCGAGGTCACCCGTCCCCAGCCGCCGGCGACCCGCGCGGCGGCCGGCCCCGTCGCCGCCGTCCGGGACACCGCCGAGACCAAGACCAGCGGCCAGCTCGCTGCACACGGCGGCGGCGCCGTCCTCTTCGTCGACTGTTCGAGCTTCCGGGACGACGCCTGGAACGCCGTCCGCGGCGAGCGCCCGGAGGTCCGGCACCGTCCCGCCGTCGTCTACCGCGCCCGGCCGAACGGCCACATCGAGGGCTACCGGAAGGGGTCGGTCCCCCTCGAGCTCGAGGACGTCGTGACGTTCGTCTGACCGACGGCGAGCCGACGTCCACTCCACCGGGTCGACGGCGCCTCTCCGGACCGGCGTTCGACGGGCCGTCATCCCACCCGTCCGACGGGTCGTCACTCCACCCGTCGAACGACGGGACTTTCCGGTGGTCCCGTCGAACGGTCGGATCGGCGGAAGGCAACTTCTATACCTCCCCGGTCTAAGGGTCGAAACGAGAGTATGAGTCAGTCTTACAATCGCGGACTGATCGAGGACTTCGGCCGGTGGCGGGAGTTCTCGGCCGGCATGTGGGCGTGGATCTTCCACAAGTTCACCGGGTGGATGCTGATCGGCTACCTGTTCACCCACATCGCCGTGTTGAGCAGCTTCCTCGCCGGACCGGAGGCGTACACCGACACGATCCAGGGACTGGAGGGGCTGTTGCTCATCCGGATGCTCGAGGTCGGGTTGCTCGCGGTCGCCGTCTTCCACATCCTCAACGGCATCCGCCTGTTGCTCGTCGACCTCGGGATCGGCCTCGACAGCCAGGACAAGAGCTTCTACGCCTCACTGATCCTGACGGGCATCATCACGGTCGCGAGCGTGCCGACGTTCCTCGACGGCTTCGGGGGGGTGCTCGGCTGATGGCCGAGCGCTACTCCTCGTTCGCGCCGGGCGGGACCGCGTGGGTGCTCCAGCGGGTGACCGCGGCCGTGCTGGTCGTCCTGCTGGCCTTTCATTTCTTCTTGCTGCACTTCGTCAACCACGCCGCGGACGTCACGGCCGCGGACACGATGGCACGGATGGAGAACGTCGGCTACTTCCTGACGATGGTGTTGTTCCTGGTCGCCGGGGCGTTCCACGGCCTGAACGGGGTCTACAACGCCCTGGTCAACCAGGGGCTGTCGGGGAGCCGTAAGAGGGTAGTGTTCTGGCTCCTTACGGTCGCCGGCGTCGCCCTCGTCGCACAGGGAACGTACGTCGCACTCGCCATGGCGGGGTGGATCTGAGATGAGCACACAGAAACAGCGAGAACCCGAGAGCCAGGAGCCGTCGGATGGAGAGACGACGCCGACCCCCCAGGAGCGGCGTCTCGAACGGAAAGAGAGCGACCGGGCCGTCCGGGAAGAGGCAGCCGACGAGAGCGACCTCGAGGAGGAGACGGTCCTGCTCAAGGTCTTCCGGTACGACCCCGAGGTGGCGGACAAACAGGAGCCGCGGTTCGACGAGTTCCACGTCCCCTTCGAGAAGGGGATGACGGTCCTCGATGCGGTGATCTACGCGCGGGACACGTACGATCCGTCGCTTACGTTCCGTCACTCCTGTCGGCAGGCCGTCTGTGGCTCGGACGCGTTTTTCGTCAACGGCAAACAGCGGCTGGCGTGTAAGACCCAGATCAGCGAGCTCGACCAGCCGGTGCGGGTCGAGCCCCTGCCCCACCAGGAGGTGATCAAAGACCTGGTCGTGGACATGGACCACTTCTACGACCAGATGCACGCCGTCGAGCCGTACTTCCAGAGCGAGGAGCTACCCGACGACGAGCTCGAAGAACAGCGCCAGAGCCGGGAGAACCGCGAGAAGATCAAGATGAGCTCGCGGTGTATCTGGTGTGCGGCCTGTATGTCCTCGTGTAACATCGCGGCCGGGGACAACCAGTATCTCGGGCCGGCGGCGATCAACAAGGCCTACAAGTTCGCGATGGACGACCGCGAGGAGGCGGAGCTCACCGAGCACAGACTGCGCATCATCGAGCAGGAACACGGCGTCTGGCGGTGCCAGACCCAGTTTTCCTGTACCGAGGTGTGCCCGAAGGACATCCCCCTCACCGAGCACATCCAGGAGCTCAAGCGTGAGGCGGTCAAGAAGAACCTGAAATTCTGGTGACAATCATGTACGAACACGACGTAATCGTGGTCGGCGGCGGCGGCGCGGGGCTCCGCGCGGCCGTCGCGGCCCAGGAAGCGGGCGCGGACACGGCGATCGTCACGAAACTCCACCCCGTACGCAGCCACACGGGGGCCGCAGAGGGCGGCATCAACGCCGCCATCCGGGAGGGCGACGACTGGGAGCTTCACGCCTACGACACGATGAAGGGGTCGGATTACCTCGGGGACGCCCCCGCGATCGAGACCCTGGCCCAGGACTCCCCGAAGGACACGATCAAACTCGAACACTGGGGGATGCCCTTCTCCCGGGAGGAAGACGGCACGGTCTCCCAGCGGCCCTTTGGCGGCCTCTCTTTCCCACGGACCACCTACGCCGGCGCCGAGACCGGCCACCACCTGCTGCACACGATGTACGAGCAGGCGGTGAAGTTCGGCGTCCAGGTGTACGACGAGTGGTTCGTCTCGCAGCTGGCGGTCACCGACGAGCCCGACCCGAACGACCGGACCTGCCACGGCGTCGTCGCCTACGACGTCCAGTCGGGGGCAGTCGAGGGGTTCAAAGCGCGCCAGGGGGTCATCCTGGCGACCGGCGGCCCCGGCCAGGCGTTCGACCACACCACGAACGCCGTCTCCTGTACCGGCGACGGGCCGGCGATGGCCTACCGGGCGGGGGTTCCCCTAGAGGACATGGAGTTCATCCAGTTTCACCCGACGTCGCTGCCGTCGACGGGCGTGCTCATCTCCGAGGGCGTCCGCGGGGAGGGTGGAATCCTCTACAACGCCGACGGCGAGCGGTTCATGTTCGAACGCGGCTACGCGAACAACGCCGGCGAGCTCGCCTCCAGGGACGTCGTCTCCAGGGCCGAGCTGACCGAGGTCAACGAGGGCCGCGGGGTCGACGACGAGTACGTCCACCTCGATATGCGTCATCTGGGCGCAGAGCGCATCTTAGATCGCCTAGAGAACATCCTCCACCTCGCGGAGGACTTCGAGGGCGTCGACGGGCTGGTCGAGCCGATGCCGGTCAAACCCGGCCAACACTACGCGATGGGCGGCATCGAGACCGACGAGAACGGCGAGACCTGCATCGAGGGGCTGTACGCCGCCGGCGAGTGTGCCTGCGTCTCGGTCCACGGTGCGAACCGGCTGGGGGGCAACGCCCTCCCCGAGCTCATCGTCTTCGGCAAGCGTGCGGGCTACCACGCCGCGGGCAAGGACATCGGCGAGGCGGAGATCGAGACCGGCTACGCGGAGGGCGTCGAGGAGGAGACCGACCTCGACCTGCCGGTCGTCCCGGGCGAGGCCGGCATCGACCCCGCGACGGGCGACGCCGTCGCCGACGGCTCCGGTCAGATCACCGACGCCGACGGCGTCGTCGAACGTGCCGTCGAGGCCGAACGCGAGCGCGTGGAGTACCTCCTCGGGAGGGACGACGGCGTCCAGCACGCCGAGATCCGTGCGAAACTCCAGGAGGCGATGACCGCGGACGTCAACGTCTTCCGGACCGAGGAGGGGCTCAAACGCGCCCTGGAGGTCATCCGGGAGTGTCGCGAGGAGTACCAGGACGTCTACGTCGAGGATCCCTCCCGGACGTTCAACACCGATCTCCAGATGACCATCGAGACCAGAAACCTCATCGACGTCGCCGAGACGATCACCCTCGGCGCGCTCGTCCGCGAGGAGTTCCGTGGCGCCCACTGGCGGGCGGAGTTCCAGGAGCGACGGGACGAGGAGTGGCTCAAACACACGATGATCTCCTGGAACGGCGGGAAGCCGTCGGTCTGGTACCGCCCGGTGATCCTCGAGGGCGAGAACGAGACCTACGAGCCGAAAGCCCGCAGCTACTGAGCCGACGTCGGGATCCGGAGGTCGGCTCCCCCGTCCAGAACCCTGTCGATCGGATCCGGACCGTTTCCGTCGAGTTATTACCATGTCCGAACACGTCCGGGTATGAGCGAACCGCTTCCGGAGGACCGGTCGCCGGAGCCGGTCACGGTGGATTCGATGGCCGACGACCTCCGCGCGCTCGGGATCGAGGCCGGGGAGACGGTGCTCGTCCACGGCTCGCTGTCGGCGCTGGGCTGGGTCTGTGGCGGTGCGCCCGCGGTCGTCGACGCCCTCCAGCGGGTCGTCGGCGAGGACGGGACGATCGTCATGCCGACACACAGCCCCGGCAACATGGATCCCGCCGACATGGGCAATCCGCCGGTCCCCGACTCCTGGTACGGGACGATCCGCGAGACGATGCCCCCCTACCGGCCGGCGGTTACGCCGACCCGGGGGATGGGTGCGATCGCCGAGTGCTTTCGCTCCTGTCCGGGAGTCCACCGGAGCGACCACCCCCAGCACTCGTTCGCGGCGTGGGGCGTCCACGCCCGGTTCGTCACCGACGACCACTCCCTCGCGTACTCCCTCGGCGAGGAGTCGCCGCTGGCACGCGTCTACGACCTCGACGGCGACGTCCTGTTTCTGGGGACGGACCACACGACAAACACCTCCCTCCACCTCTCGGAGTACCGCGCCGACATCGCCCTCGACGTGGAGTATCAGGCCGGCGCGATGGTGGTCGACGGCGACCGCGAGTGGTGCCGCTGGGAGGACCTCGCCATCGACGACGGCGATTTCGACCGGTGTGGCGGGGCGTTCGAGCGCGCACACCCCGGGGCCGTCTCGAGGGGCACCGTCGGCGTCGGCGACGCCACACGCCTCCCACAGCGGCGGCTCGTCGACTTCGCGGTCGAGTGGTTCGAGGCCAACCGGGAGGCGTGACGACCACGACGACGACGGGATCAACCGGGAGGGGACTCAACACAGATACAGCGGCTGCGTACAGCTCACCGAGCCACCCGGACCGGCCGCTTCCGCGCGGACGTATCCGGCCGACACGTCTCCCACCGCGATGCTGGCGCCGGTCCCGACCGGGTCGCCGTCCGCGATCCACCGGATCGACGTCGCCGCCGGCGACCGCACGCGTACGCGGCCGTCGTCGACGGCGATCGACTCGATCGCCGGGGCGACACCGTCCCCGTCGTACTGGACGTAACTTCGCCCGGCGCGCAACGCGTCGATCACGCCCGCCGGCGATCGCTCCTCGAGCAACAGGACCGTCCGGGAGCGATCGAACCGCTCGGCTCCCGGCGACCGTGGCCTGGCGTGATAATCGTCGTTCGCGAACGCCCAGATCGGTCGTCGGGAGCCGAACTCGACGAGCAGCGCGTCCCAGATCTCCCGACAGCCGGGGTACCGGTCCCGCGCGTTGAACGCCTCGACGCCGAGCGCGCTGTCGACCCGCTCGAACAGCTCCACGTAGGCCGCGAGGCAGTCGGGCTGGGGGTATCGTCCGGGATGTGGGAGAAACGAGACGCCGCCTCGCTCGTCGATGTCGGTGGCGACCTCCAGGAGCGATCGTCCGCGACCGTGTCCCAGATCGGTTCCGAGGCTCACGATGTCGTGGCGCTCGTCGACACCCTCGACGGTTCCACGCAGCTCGGCCCCCTGTATCGGGATCACGTCGTCGTCCTCTCGATGGCCCCACTGCGACCACGGCCAGCTGGTCACGTCGAGTCCCTCGAAGAAGGGCTCGCTCTCGTGTTTGGTCCCGTCGACGTAGTACTCGTGTTCGGTCACGGCGAGGGCGCTGTAGCCGGCGAACCGGTACTTCTCGATGAGGTCGCCGGGCGAGGATCGCTCCCGGTCCCCGCCGTCGGCGATCCCGCCGGACGGGTCGTGAGCGGTCGACTCCGGGTCGATCCGATTTCGCGGCTCGTGGAGGTGAAACTGGGAGAGACACCGGTCGACGGTCCCCCAGTCGACGTCGGCGTAGGGGTTCACTGCGACGGGCGATCGGTGTTCTCGCGAGCGGGTATCTCTCATGTGCTGTATCGATGGAGGGGCGATGCCGGCCGGGGATCGACGCGGCAGTCGTAGTGTGGATCGCGGACGGATGGCTCCCGGCGTTCGATCGTCCACGCGTTTTGAGGGGGTCCGATATCGTCCGAGCGGTCGACCACGGTCGTCGCCACACGCCTCAGAAGCAACGGGGGGTAGATAACCCTTTATATGAGCAGTAGGGAGACGTATACAGTCCTCCACTGCGGTCCGACGTCACCCACAAAAACGGGCCGTCTCAGTCCAGTATCCTCGAGCGAACGCGATCGTAGGTCGCCCGGTCGACCCCCGCCAGTCCGAGCCGATCGTCGTGGGCGTCGCTCCCGCCGGTCGGCACCAGGTCGTGGGCGTCGATCGCCGCCTCGACGAGTTCGACGTCGCCGGCCTGTTCGTAGGGGTAGGCGAGTTCGACCGCTTCGAGGGCTGGAGTCAGCGCCAGTGCCCGCTCCGGATCGGCGTACCGCAGCGGGTGTGCGAGTCCGACCAGCCCGCAGGCCCCAGAGAGCACGCGCCGTCCGCGATCGAACCCGGGAACCGTCCGCGGGACGTGACACGGACAGCCGTCCCCGATGAGTTCGTGCCTGGCCCGTCGGTGATCGTACGGCGCGTCGCTGCGATCGATCGCACCGGCGATGTGTGTCCGGTGGATGCCGGGCGCAATGTCGACGTCCAGATCGACGCCGAGTCTGTCCTCGACGCAGGCGACGATCTCTCGCGCACGCTCGACCCGATCGGCCTGCACCGTCTCGAGCAGTTCCTCCAGCCGCTCCGACCGCCGGACGCCGTAGCCGAGCAGGTCGACGCGCAGCTCCCCGGTCGTCACGCCCAGTTCGACGCCGTGGACGATCTCGACCCCGCCGAGCTCCGTCAGCGGGCGGTCCAGACCGGGGTGGAGCCGGTCGTGGTCGGTGACGGCGACCGCCTCGACGCCGGCCCGGTCGGCGGCGTCGGGGAGCCCCGCGAGCGTCAGGGTACCGTCGGAGTTCGTCGTGTGGACGTGGAGGTCGGCGACGACCATCTCAGGCGTGAGACGGCACCAGCCGTCCCAGTTCGGTCGTCACGTCGTCCATGATCTCCTCGATCGTCCGATCGACGCTCTCGTTGGCGATGATCGTCGCTCCGTTCTTCCTCCCCTCCTCGACGATGTACTCCTGGAGGGTCCGGATGTCCCCGAGGTTCTCGAGGTACCGTCCGGCGTCCCTGTTGCTCGCGTTCGCTCTCGCCCGGAACCGATCGGCGTGTTCCGCCTCGTCCGGTACCTCGAGTACGTACTGGAACGCGTGACAGTCGTCCCGATCGGTCATCCCCAGATACCCCGGGACGGCGTGGACGCCGTCGACGATCGAGTTCACCCCCTCTTCGATACCCCTGTCGATGACCGGCTTGACCCCCGTGCTAACGACGTCGACCTGCTGGTTGAACCCGTAGATGAGGGGGTCGTCGACCAGGTCGGCTTTCACCGTTTCGTCGGCGTTGAAACTCGACCG
>LKNG01000100.1 GCA_001564115.1 Natrialbaceae archaeon Tc-Br11_E2g8
ACGCGTCCGGGAAGCAGGCGATCATAAACGAGTCCTCGACGTCCTCGGCTTCCATCTCGATTTTCTCGTAGGCCGGATGTGAGAGCATCCCGTGGTAGAGTCCCAGGGCCCACTCCTCGACCCAGGTGCCGCCGAAACGCTCGCGAAGCCACCGCTCGATCCGGGCGCGGTAGGTCGCGATCCGATCGACGAGCGTCACGGGCCGGGATAGCGCACACCTCGACTAAAACGTGTCGACCGATTCGGCGTCCCGGATCGATGCCCCCGATCGCCGACGTTCCGAGTCGGTGTCCCCGACCGTCGACGTCCCGGATCCGTACCCCCGACCGTCGACGTCCCGGATCCGTACCCCCGACCGCCGGCGTTCCTCGAACCGCGAGGGGGCTCCCGTGTACGCGACGTCGGCCCGGGATTATTTGAGTCACCGCTCCCTCTCGGGGGATATGCGCGAACGGACGCCGGTCACGGTCGTCAGCGGGAGCCTGGGTGCCGGGAAGACGACGCTCCTAAACCGGCTGCTCGAGAACGCCGACCGCAGGCTGGCCGTGCTGGTCAACGACATGGGCGAGGTGAACGTCGATGCCTCGTTGCTCGAGGGAGGGATCTCCCGGGAAGGGATCGCCGAGCTGAGCAACGGCTGTATCTGCTGTGAGCTCCAGGACGACCTGGCGACGGAGGTCCGCGGGCTGGCTCGCCGGTACGACTTCGATCACCTCGTCGTCGAGTCCTCGGGGATCAGCGAACCCGCGCCGATCGCCCAGCTTTTCACCGTCGGCGACGCCTCCGCCCGCTTCACCGTCGACGCGCTGGTGACCGTCGTCGACGCCCGGCTGCTCGCCGAGACGTTCGCCGGCGAACGCCCGGAGCGGGAGACGCCACCGGACGCCGAAGATCGCCCGCTCTCCGACCTGTTGCTCGAGCAGATCGAGGTGAGCAACGTCGTCTTGCTCAACAAACGTGACCTCCTCGAAGGGGCGGAGCTCGACCGCGTCGAAGCGATCGTCCGCGCCCTCCAGCCGAACGCGACTGTCCACCGGACGGCCTACTGTGCGCTCGCCCCCGACGAGCTGCTCGGCGTCGACGCCTTCGAGCCGGACGAGCTCGGCGAGCTCGCCGGCTGGCAGCGCGCGCTCGCGGAGGCCCGCGCCCACGGACTCGGTGATGCGGACGAGGGCAGCCACGATCACAGCCACGACGACGATGGCCACAGCCACGACGGCCACGATCACGGACACGAACACGACGGCGGTCACGATCACGGACACGGAGACGACGACGGTCACGATCACGGACACGGAGACGACGACGGTCACGATCACGGACACGGAGACGACGGAGGCCACAGCCACGACGGCCACGTCCACCGGTCCCCCGAGAGCGTCTACGGCGTGCGTTCGGTGACCGTCCGCCGGAATCGCCCACTCGATCCGGAGTCGTTCGCCACGTTTCTACGCGGGCTCCCGCCGTCGGTCGTCAGGCTGAAAGGTCCCTGCTGGATCGCCGGCCTCGAGGAGCTCCTGATCCAGGTCAGTGGCGCCGGGCCGTCGATCCACGCGGTGGCCGAAGGCGAGTGGATCGCCACCCTGCCGGCCGCACAGCGTCGGCTCTACCGGGAGAGTCACCCCGACCTGCCGTGGGACGAAGAGTACGGCGACCGGCGGACAGAGCTCGTGTTCATCGGCACCGACCTCGACGAGGCGGCGATCGAGGCCGGTCTGGAGGACTGTTTTCTCGATCCCGGCACGACGGTCGACGACCCCGGTCCCTTCCCGACCACCCTCGAGGAGCGGACGGTTCTCCGGGAAGCGGAGACCCGCCAGTAGTCCCGTGTCCACGATCCACTCGCCCTGTGGCTGCCCACCACGGCCGTCGAGGGTCGGGCTCCGAAGCCCTTAATTCCCCTTCGCGCGAACCGCCGACAATGAAACGGCTCATCATCCACGGCGACCCCGGCGTCCGGAAAGGCGGCGTCGTCGAAGTCGACGGCGAGGAGCTGGTCTGTTTCGGCGTCACCAGAAACGGGGAGTGGAACGGGCCCGACCGCGTCCAGCTGTGGTGTACCGTCGGCGACGAGAGCGAGATCGAGGACTACGAGACCCAGCGCTACCAGCCACACTTCCTCGACGTCCAGCACGTCGACGCCGAGGGGGTCACCGTCCTCGAATCGAAAGGCGACCTGACCGTTTAAAAGGGATCGCCGTTCGCCGACCCCTGCGTGGCCGGCGGTCTTCGGGCGACGACGGCCGTCAGTCGTGGATCAGGACGTCGAGCACCGTCGGCCCCGACTCCCCGCGGGCGTCCTCGATCGTCCCGGCGATCGCTTCGGGGTCGTCGACCAGCCGGCCCGCGGCGCCGTAGCTCTCGGCGTTCGCCGGGATGTCGAACGGTGGCTCGAAGTCCATCGCGCGGAACTCGTGGTCGTCCTCGGTCCCACCGAGCACCCGGAGGGTGTTGTCCTTCAGGATCCGGTAGTTGCGGTTGTCCGCGACCACCACGGTGAGGTCGACGTCGTGTCTCACCGCCGAGTAGATCGACTGTGGATAGTAGAAGTACGAGCCGTCGCCGATAAATGAGACGACGTCCCGCGGCTCGGGACGCTCGCGTTCGGCGATCGCGGCGCCGACCGCCGCCGGCAGCCCGTAGCCCAGTCCGCCGCTTTTCGTCCCGAGCCACTGCTCGGGGCCGAGCGGAACGTGGAAGCTCACCGCCCGGCCGGCGGTGACGCCCTCGTTGACGATGAGCGCGTCCGAGGCCGCCTCGCCCATCGCCCGTCCCAGCTCGCCTTTCGACGCGCGGGGATCGTCGGGGTCGGGCTCGGCCGGCCGTCCGACCTCCCGGCGCTCCGCCGCGGCCTCCCGGGCTCGCTCCCGTCGGGCACGCCGGTCGTCCTCCCCGAGCCGGCTCTCGACCCCCTCGACCAGTTCGGGGAGTACGCGGCCGAGGTCGCCGATGACCGAGGCGTCGGCCGGCCAGTTCTTTCCGAGCTCCCAGGGGTCCGGGCCGAGCTGGACGATCGTCGCCTCGGGGAGCAGCCGCTCGTCGTGGTCGATCGACGTCGTCGCCGAGCCACAGCCGACGAAGACGACCGTGTCCGTATCGAGGGTCGCCACGAAGCCGGACTCGGTGCCGGGGACGGTGCCACCCCAGAGGGGGTGATCGGTCGGGAAGTTCGACTCGGCGGTGATGAACTCGCCGTGGACTCGCGTGCCGGCGGTTTCGGCGAGCTCGACGGCCGCGTCGATCGCCGCCGGACCCGACCGGGCGACCTCGTCGCCGATCACGACGACCGGCTCCGTCGCCTCGGCGAGGAGGTCGGCGGCGGCCGCGATCGCGTCCGGATCGCCGCGGCCGGCGTCGGGGATCGGACCGAGCCGCTCGACGTCCACTCCCGTCTCCGCGAGCATCACGTCGAGGGGGAGTCCGAGGAAGACGGGGCCGGTCGGCGGCGTGAGTGCCTGCCGGACCGCCCGACGGAGCATCGTCGGCAGCGCATCGACGTTCGTGACCTCGGCGCTCCACTTGGTGTACTGGTCGACCAGCGCCTCCAGGTCGCCGTGGAGGATCGGCTCCTCGTGTTGGAACCCGGTGCCGTAGTTGCCGGCGGTGACCAAAAGCGGCGAGCCGGCGAACGCGGCCCCGATGAGGTTGCCCACGCCGTGGGCGAGTCCGGGGGCGACGTGGAGGTTCGCGACGCCGAGCGGGTTGACGTCGGGATCGTGGTGGGAGTGGTACCGGCGGACGGAGGCGTACCCCGAGGCCATCCCCACGGCGACGTCCTCGTGGAGCGCGAGGACGTACTCGATCGGCCGGTCGTTCAGCGCCTGGACGACCGGCAGCTCGGTCGTCCCTGGATTGCCGAAGACGTGTTCGACGCCGTACCGTTCCAGCGCCTCGACGACGTACTCCGCACCGGTACGCGATGGTGACATGGGCGAACCCAGAGCCAGGGGGAAGAAAGCTCTTTAGAAAGCGGCGGGATGTCTGTCGACGGCCCGTGGTCGAGGACGGTCGAGGCCTGGACGGAGGCCGCGACGAGCGCTCAGTGATCCCGGTGGCCCTCGACGAACTCCGCTGCGGTCCGGTCGCCGGCCGCGAACTCCCCGGCACGGCGCCGGATCGCCCGCTCCCCGAGGACGCCGTCGTCGACGAGGAGGCTCTCGAGGGCCGACAGCCAGCTGGCGTAGTAGCCCCGTTCGATCCCGTCGGCTCCGGGGCAGGGTCTCCCATCGGCGCCCGTCGCGCGGTCGTCTCCGGCGTCGACGATCCCTCCGCCGTCGACACCCCCGTCCCCGATCGCCGCGATCAGCCGGCGCTGGAACGTAGACCAGTCGAAGCCGGCCCCGCCGTCGTGGAGCGCGACGACGAGCCCGAACGCACGGGCCTGCCACGGCGCGGCGAACGTCGGCCGGTCGCCGCGGTCGATCGGCATCTCCGCCGGGCTCGTGGGCGGTCCGTCGGTACCGGAGGTCCGGCCTCCGCCGGCGTGTTCGGGCTCGGTCTGTCCCCCTCCGGAGCCGGGGAGCCCACCGTCGGCGGCCGGCCGCCGGTCGTCCGTATCCGGCCCGACGAGCCGGTCGACGCCGATCATCGAGTCGCGGGTGACGACCTCGACGAGCTCGTCCTCGTCGTAGCCGTCGGTCCACTCCGGCCGGCGGGGCAACACCATATACCGGATCTCCGAACTCGAGTCCCAGACGTCGACTCGGACGTCCGCGGGGAGCTCGACGCCGAACTCGGCGAGGACGGCGCGGGGTTCCCGCACCATCCGCGAGCGGTACGCCGGCGTCTTGTACCAGGTCGGTGGCAGCCCGAGCGTCGACCAGGGGTAACACGAACAGAGGGTGCAGACGACCGCGTTGTGGACCTCCTCTGTGTTCTCTCTGACCGCGAGGTGGTCGACGCCGGCGTCGAACTCGAACTCCTGGACTGCGGCGGTGGCGTCCTCGAGCAGCCGCCGTTTGTACGCGGGGTCGGTCCACGCACGGGCGACGACCCGGGCGCCGTTGAGCGGGCCGACGTCGTGTTCGTACGCCGAGATGGCCGCGTCGATCGCGTCCGTCGAGACGAGCCCGCGCTCGATCAGAAGCGACTGGACTGCCCGAACGCGCGGGCGGGGGTCGGCAGCAGTCTCGGTGTCGTGGTCGTGTGCGTGTCCGTCCGTACCGTGATCGTGTGCGTGTCCGTCCGTACCGTGATCGTGTGCGTGTCCGTCCGTACCGTGGTCGTGGCCATGGTCGTCGTGGCCATCGTCGTCGTGGCCGTGGCTGCCCTCTCCCTCGTAGCCATCGTCGTCGTGGCCGTCGCCCTCACTCATCGTCGCCCTCCGCGCGCAGGTACGGCTCCCAGAGGTCGATCGAGACCGTATCCGTCGGGTTCTCGGCGTCGGGACCCCACAGCTCCGCGGCCTCGAAGCGGACGGTGTAGAGGGGCTCTGCGCGCTCCTCGCCCTCGACGACGGCGTCGGGGAGGACGTAGTTGCCGTGGCTCTCGGCGACGACGCCGCTCGCTCGCCGTACGTACCGCGGACAGCGCGTGTGACCACGCGGGTGAGCGTTCCGGACGCGGACCGCCTCGCCGGGCTCGAACCGGGGCTCGTCGCCGGGCCGGTCGAACGACGCGTCCCGCTCGAAAGCCTCCCTGACGACGGCGGCGAGTTCGGGGTCCCGGCGCTCCGAAACGAGGGCCGCAGGCTCCTCGTGCTCGCGGGCACGCTCGACGGCCGCCGCGAGCTCCGATTCGGCGAGCACGCCCTTCTCCACGAGGTTCCGTTCGAGCGACGAGAGCCACCGCTCGAAGTACGTCGATCCGAGATACGCCGCCGGCGCCATCCGCTCGATCCCGTGGCGGCTCTCGTCGACGTTGTAGACGCCGTCCGAGCGGACCGTCCGGACCATCCCGAAGACGAGCCGCTCCCAGTCGGCGTGAAACGCCGCGTCGTCGTCGACCGGGACGGGCCCGAAACCCTCCATCCCACCCAGGTCGTGGACTCCGTTCATAGAGCCGCTTCGGGATGGTCTCTCAAAAGCGTGTGGGAATCGAAGACATCCCACAGGAGACGGACGTTCCGGGCCGTGTCGAGGACCCTGATCCCGTAGGTCCCGTGGCGAAACCAGGTTCGGAACCCGTACTGGCCCCGTGGCGAAACCAGGTTCGGAACCCGTACTGGCCCCGTGGCGAAACCGGGTTCGGGGCCGCTAGTCGGCGAATTTCGCGGTCAGCGCCGGCACGACGTCGAAGAGGTCGTCGTGGATCGCGTAGTCGGCGATGTCCATGATCGGCGCGTTCGGGTCCGTGTTGATCGCGACGATGTTCTCGGCGCCTTTCATCCCCGCGACGTGCTGGACGGCCCCGGAGATACCGATCGCGATGTACACCTCGGGGGTGACGACCTTCCCGGACTGGCCGACCTGGCGGTTCGGGGGGAGCCAGCCGTTGTCGACGATCGGCCGCGAGGAGGAGACCGTCGCGTCCATCGCCTCGGCCAGCTCGAAGATCAACTCGAGGTTGTCCTCCTCCTCGATGCCACGGCCGACGCTGACGAGCACGTCCGCGTCGGCGATGTCGACGTCGCCGCCGGCGACCTCCTCGTAGCCGGTGACCGTCGAGCTGATCGCGTCCTCGTCGATCTCGACGTCGGCGGCCTCGATCGTCGCCGACCCCTCGCCTTCGGCCGGGGGCCACTCCCCGCCACGGATCGTCACGAGGGTGCGGTCGGTCGGGGTCTCGACGGTCGTCTCGACTTTGCCGCCGTACATCTCGCGGGTGGCGACGAGCGCGTCCCCGAGCTCGAGGTCGACGACGTCGGTCACGATCGCCAGATCGAGGGCGGTCGCCACCGCCGGGGCGTAATCGAGGCCGTTGACGCTGTTGGGTGCGAGCACGTAGCCGGGCTCGACGGCGTCGTACAGCCCCTCGATCGCCTGGACGTAGACGTCGTGGTTGAACTCCTCGCCGGCGTCGACGGTGTGGATCGCGTCGACGCCCTCGCGGTTCAGTTCGGCGGCGTACTCCGCGACGGGACCGGTTATCACCGCGACGTGGAGCTCCCCGCCCGCGGCGTCGGCCAGCTCCCGGCCGGCGGTCAGCAGCTCGAAGCTGACCTCGCGTAGCTCGCCGTTCCGTCCCTCCGCGACGACCAGGACGTCGCTCATGGGGCCACCCCCTCCTCGCGGAGCAGTTCGGCCAGCTGCCCGGCGGTCTCCTCGGGGCTTCCCTCGAAGATCGTCGCGTCGCTTTCGGTCTCCGGCTCGTACATCGACGTCAGCGTCAGATCGCCCGCGACGACCGACTCCGCGAGGCCGAGCTCCTCGAGGGTCAGGTGGGCGAGCTCCTTGCGCTGGGCCTGTCGGATCCCCCGCAGGCTGGCGTACCGTGGCTCGTTGATCCCCGTCTGGATCGTCAACACCGCGGGCAGGTCGACGTCGACCAGCTCCTCTAGGCCGCCCTCGAGCTCGCGGTGGACGCTCGCGACCCCCGCCTCGGCGTCGAGGTCGAGCTCGTTGACGACGGCTGCCCAGCTGTAGTCGATCGACTCCGCGAGCGCGACGCCGGTGGCCCCGAAGCCGTCGTCGTCGGCCTGCACGCCCGTCAACACGAGGTCCGGCTCCTCCTCGGCGACGACCGCCGAGAGGATCTCGGTTTTCGCCTCGACGTCGAGCAGGTCGGCTTCCGCCAGCGCGTCGTCCCAGATCCGGATGGCACGATCGGCGCCTTTCGCGAGCCCCTGCCGGATCGTCTGCTCGGCGTCCTCGGGACCGATCGTCACCGTGACCACCTCGTCGGCGATCCCGGCTTCCCCGAGCTGGACGGCCTCCTCGATCGCGTAGTCGTCCCACTCGTTGAGATCGGCGCCGAGGAACCGGTCGTCGATCCCGACGCCGTCGATCTCGAACTCGTCGTCGACGGTCGCGACCTCCTTGACCGTTACGAGAACTTTCATCGTTCGACGGTGGGAGGGCACGGTGGTAAACGTTTTCGAAACGGCCGACCACGGCGGGCGGGTTTGCCCGTGCCGGACGGGGGGCCGTCGGGGAGACGCAAGCGGTTTAACGGCTCCGTGGGTAGTGTTCGACATGCCAGAGTGCCCACTCGCGGACGAGTGCCCGAGCTTCTCGGAGCGGATCGCCGGTATGGGGTGTCGACACTACGGTGACCGCGGGGGCAAAGAGTGGTGTAACCACTACAACCAGCCGATAGAGGACCTCAAGACCCAGCCGGTCAAACGCGGCGAGGAGGTCGTCGTCGACGTCGTCGACATGCACGAGAGCGGCGCCGGGGTCGGCCGGACCGAGGACGGCTTCATCGTGATGGTCGACGGCGTGCTTCCGAAGGCACGCGTCCGGGTGGAGATCACGCGCGTCCACAGCAATCACGCGCGGGCGGAGGAAGTAGAGCGCCTGCCGATGGAGCCGGACGAGGACGAAGAGGACGCCGAAGAGGACGCCGAGGACGCCGAGGAGGGAGGGATCTCGCGGGAGCGTCTCGGGAGCCGCGAGAACTTCTGGGGCTCGTGAGCGATTCCGACGGCGACCACCGACGGGGACGGATCCGTATCGTCCGCGGCTCGGCCTCGGGGCCGACTGCGCTGGCGGCGTACGACGCCGCGCTCGCCGACGCCGGCATCGCCGAGTACAACCTCTCGACGATCTCCTCTGTGATCCCCGCAACCGCCGCCGTCGAGGTCGTCGACACCGCCCCCGATCTCGGCCCGACCGGGAACCGTCTGACGATCGTGGAAGCCGAGGCGACCGCCTCCGATCCCGGAACGGCCGTGGCGGGGCTGGGCTGGGTCCGCTCCGTCGACGGGGGGCCGGGGATCGTCTACGAAGCGACCGGGGACGATCCCGACGCCGTCGAACGCCGGCTCCGGGAGGGACTGGCCGCCGGAGCCGACCTCCGCGAGTGGGAACCCGGCGAGGTCGGCGTCCGGATCGAGGCGACGGCCGCCGGGCGCGGCGTCCACGCCGCGGCCGTCGTCGCCGCGGTCTACGGCGAGAGCGAGCCGATCCTCTGAGCGACCCACGGTCGGCGATGGACTCCTGGCGGAACGGGATCGCATCTCCGTACATCTGAGTTGCATCGATCGATACGTATCGAATAGATTAGATTCGAATCGATGACGAGATTCCACGACCTTACTCGCCTTTCTGACTCGACTATCGTGTCGAGTTTGGCCTCGTCAGAATCCCGAAAGTGTTTGAAACGTATATATCCAACAGAGCTATTACTTCCGTCCCAACTGTCGGTTCCCGTCCCGGCCGTCGACCACTCGTCCCGTCCGGGTCCGCGAACGACGGTCGACGGACAGGTGTATAAATAACTACCGGACGGGCGAAGCGCCGTCACACGCCGCGGACAGCGTTTATTGGCGTC
>LKNG01000101.1 GCA_001564115.1 Natrialbaceae archaeon Tc-Br11_E2g8
CCGGCGGCTCCCGGACGGACGACCGTGGTCGCTCCCGGTGGTCATACGGGATCGTCCGTCTTCCGACCGTATATAATGTGTTACGGTTTCTTGTCTCCTGGGAATAAACTTTCATAAGTTACTACTTCGCCCGATCCCCGTGGGAAAACAACCGATATCGATGAATCCGACGTCACCGCGGACGTCGGTGGACCGCTCGTCCCCGATCGCCGCGACCACCGTGGTTTGGCCAGGGGTTTAGGCGGGCCGGCCACGTAGCCGTGGGCATGTACGCGGTCTCGATCACGCGGTCGTTCGTCGCCCAGCACTACCTGACGGTGCCTGACCCCGGCCCGGAGGGGGAGCTTCACTCCCACCACTACACCGTCGAGGCGACGTTCCGTGGCCCCGAACTCGACCGTTTTGGCTACCTCGTCGACATCGACGACGCGATCGACGCGGCCGAGGCGGTCGTCGGACGCTACCGGGACCGGAGCCTGAACGAGCTGCCCGCCTTCGAGGGGGAAAACCCCAGCGTCGAGCGGTTCGCCCGGATCTTCGGCGACCGGTTGCTCGACCGGCTCGAGCCGGAGACGGTCACGACGGTCGAAATTTCGATGCAGGAAGACGACGTCGCCGAGGTCAGCCACGTCCGGGAGCTGTAGATGACGGGGTCCGTGTAGATGCACGTCGGGTTCGTGATCTACGGCGGCCTCGATCGGACCTCCGGTGGCTTCCGATACGACCGGAAACTGATCGAGCACCTCGAGGCTCGCGGGGACGACGTCGAGGTGATCGCCCTGCCCTGGCGGAGCTACCCCCGCTCTATGGCCGACGGCCTCTCCCCGGCGGTCCGCCGACGGCTGAACCGGCCGTTCGACGTCCTCCTGGAAGACGAGCTCTGTCACCCCTCGCTGTGGCGTCACAACCCCCACCTCGACGCCCCGAGGCGGATCGTCTCGCTCGTTCACCTCCTCCGGTCCGGCGCTCGCTCCTCGCGGCTGACGCCGCTGTACCGGGCGATCGAGGGGCGATACCTCCGTACGGTCGACGCCGCGGTCGCGACGAGTTCCGACACCCGGGACCGGACCCGCTCGCTCGCGGACGTCCCCACGCTCGTGGCGACCCCGGCCGGCCGCGAGGGCGGGTCGGCGGTCCTCCCTGAGGCGGTCGACCGGCGAGCGCGGGAGGGACCCCTCGAGGTCGCCTTCGTGGGGAACCTGCTCCCGCGGAAGAACCTCGGGACGCTCCTCGAGGGGCTGGCGCGGGCGGCGGGTCGCTGGCGGCTGACCGTCGTCGGGAGCCACGACGCGGATCCGACGTACGCCGCCTCGACGGTCGAGCTGGCCACGGAGCTGGGGATCGACGACCGCGTCGCGTTCGCCGGCGAGGTCGACGACGCGACCCTGGAGGACGTCCTCGAACGGAGCCACGTCCTCGCCGTACCGGCCAGCTACGAGGGGTTCGGGATGGTCTACCTGGAGGCGATGGAGTACGGCGTCGTCCCGATCGCCAGTGCAGTGGGCGGCGCCGGGGACATCGTCGCGGACGGGCGAAACGGGTTCCTGGTGGATCCGGACGATCCGGGCCGGATCGCCGGGCTCGTCGAAACCCTCGACGAGGACCGGGGGAGGCTCGCGGCGCTGGGACGGGCGGCCCTCGCGACGGCCGACGCCCATCCGGGGTGGGCGGAGACGATGGACGCCGTCCGGTCGTTCCTGCTCGAGCTCGTCGAGCCGACGCCGGACGCGAGCTTCGGGACGGATCGACGCGACGGCCCGCGGGGTGAGATCCGATGAGCGGATCGATGCAGAGGTACCTCGAGTCCAAACGGAGCGTCGACGACCGGGCCCTGAACCGGCGGGTCCTCTCGCGGTTCGCCGACGGGCTCACCGCGCGTGCCCGCGAGCGGGACGGACCGGTCCGGCTGGTGGAGGTCGGCGCCGGCGTCGGCGCGATGGTCCACCGGCTGGCGGCCTGGGACGTCCTGCCCCCACGGCTCTCCTACCGGGCCGTCGACGTGGACGAGGGGAGTATCGCCTACGCCGGCGAGCGGCTCCCCGAGTGGCTCGCCGACGAGGGGTACGCGGTCGAGGGGCGGGGCGACGGGCTGCTCGCCCGGAAGGAGTCGGGGGGAGTGGATCGACGGCTCGAGATCTCCCTCGAGACGGCCGACGCGTTCGCGATCGAGGGGACGGCCGACGCCGTCGTCGCGTGTGCCTTCCTCGACGTGGTCGACCTCGAGGCGGCGCTGTCGACGGTCGCCGGCCTGCTCCGGGACGGCGGGCTGTTGTACGCGCCGATCACCTTCGACGGCGGAACCGGCTTCGTCCCGACACACCCCCTGGACGATCGGATCGAACGCCTCTACCACCGGCACATGGACGAGCTCCGGGACGAGCCGGGAAGCAGCCGCGCCGGCAGCCGGGCGATCGCTCGCCTCCCGGACGCGGGGTTTTCGCTCCTCGAGGTCGGCGGTGCTGACTGGATCGTCCACCCACACGGAAACGCCTACCCCGACGACGAGGACGTCTTCGTGGACCACCTCCTGGGGACGATCGACGGGGCGCTCGCGGCGTACCCGCAGTCGGTGCTCGAGCCGGCCGACCGCGAGCGGTGGATCGAGCTCCGGAGGGGACAGCTCGATCGGTGTGAGCTCGTCTTCGTGGCCCACCACCTCGACCTGCTCGCGAGGGCGTGAAACAGTCCGGTTCGGTAGTTCGGCGGCGATCGAGTTACTCGGCCAGAACGTCGTCGTACTCGCCGGCGTCGACCTTTTCTTTGAACTCGCGGGCGTCCTCACCCTCGATGGTGACGCCCATCGAGGCGCAGGTGCCGACGACCTCCTTCGCGGCGTTTCGCAGGTCGTACGCGAGCAGGTCGGGTTTCTTCTGTTCGGCGATCGTTTTCACCTGCTCGACGGAGAGGTCGGCGACGAACTCCACCTGGGGTTCGCCGCTGCCGGTCTCGAAGCCGGCCTCGTCTTTGATCAGTGCCGCCGTCGGCGGCACGCCGACGTCGATCTCGAAGGAGCCGTCGTCGTCGTAGTCGACGGTGACGGGCACCTCGGTGCCGTCGAACGCGGCCGTCTCGTCGTTGATCTGCTGGACGACCGCCTGTACGTCGACGGGCGTCGGTCCGAGCTCGGGACCGAGCGGCGGGCCGGGGTTGGCCTGACCGCCCGGAACGAGCACTTCGATGGTTCCAGCCATACCCGGTAGAACCGGTGCGCGAGTTTTAAGGGTTGCTTTTCGCCCGTCGAAGGGGTGGCTCAGCCCTCGACTACCCCGTCGCGCCACTCGGCGTACGCCTCGAGGACGTGGTCCTCGTCGAACCGTTCGATACAGGGCGTTTCGTGGGGGTGGAGTTCGAGAATCCGACTGCACAGCCGCTCGTAGCCGTCGGCGGAGGTCTTCACCAGGAGCAGTTCCTCCTCGTCGTGGTGGATCTCCCCTTCCCACCGGTACGTCGAGCGAATCGGTATCCGGTTCACGCAGGCGGCGAGGCGTTCCTCGATCACCCGTTCGGCCAGACGCTCGGCGTCGGTCCGTGGAACGGTCACGAAAGCCGTCGTCATGTGGGCGGCTACGACCGCAGGAGAAAAAACGTCGGCGGTCAGTGGCCGTTGAGCGGATTGAACGTGCCGTTTATGTCCCACTCGTGGATGCAGTGTGGACGGCCGGTCTCCTTTCGGCCATCCCGGCGGGCGATCCGCCACGACCCGGCCCCGTCGTCCCATCGTTCCTCGCGTCCACACTGTTCACATACCCGTACGGTTGGCGTTTTCAACTCTGCGCTCATTAGTCGACCGTGGGAACCGGACACATATAATGGTATTCCCTGTGCTGGTCGTCGAACCCCATCCGTTTTGCTGGACAGTCAGGCGGAACGTTTCGGCTTCACTCGATCGTAGAACGTAAAATGTCCAGTTTTGGCCTCAAAAATAGCCCGTGCGTCTACCGATCGGCGAGCGTGTGGGTAGCTTTCTCGGAATATATATTCATAATACAATGGTGGCAATACGATTGCGTATAATTGGATACGATCGCGCGGTGGTGGGGACGATTCCGGGCGGAGTCCTAGGTGCCGGAGTCCACGGAAATCGATTATTCACTATGGATGCCGGCTGTAGTCGGGCATCGGCTGGGATCGACAGCTCTCCAGAGTCGGGCAGTTTGGATGGCGGTCGGACTCGTCCCCGTGAGCCCGGCGTTCGAGCGGTGTCGTCGCCCGCCTCGAGCCCGCCGAGACCGCGCCGGTACGTTTTTCCGGTCACCAGGTGATCTCGCCGTATGTCTCCGGAGGACGCACTCGAGGGGGTTGCCCCGGCGCTGGTGACGCCGTTCGAAGACGGCACGGTCGACGAGAGCGCGCTCACGGCGGTCGTCGACCACGCCCTCGCAGGTGGCGTCGACGCCCTCGTTCCGTGTGGGACGACCGGCGAGTTCGCGAGCCTCGGCCCCGCCGAGCGCCGTCGGGTCGTCGAGGTGACCGTCGACGCCGCCGGCGACGTTCCGGTACTCGCGGGAGCGTCCGGAACGAGCGTCACCGAAACCGTCGCGGCGATCGAGGACGCCGCCGCCGTCGGCGCCGACGCCGCGCTCGTCTTGCCGCCGTACTACCACACCGGCCGCGAGCCGGCGGGCAACCGACGGTTTTTCGAGGCCGTACTCGAGCGGACGACGCTCCCGGTCGTCCTCTACAACATCCCCGCGTACACCGGCGAGCCGGTCGCGGTCGAGACGGTGGTCGCCCTCGCCGACCACGACCGCGTGCTGGGGATCAAAGACTCTAGCGGTGACATGGCGTACCTGCTCTCGCTCGTCCGGGAGACACCGGCGGGGTTTCGCTGTCTCCAGGGGTACGACGCCCTGCTGGTACCGGCCCTCCGGATGGGCGTCGACGGCGGCATCAACGCGCTCGCGAACGTCCTGCCGGCCGTCTACGCGGAGCTTCTGGAGACCGCAGGATCGCCCCGTGGGAGACGGCTCGGCGACGAGGCCGTCGTCCCGCTGTTCGAGGCCTGTAGCGAGTACGGCTTCGCACCCGCGACGAAGGCCGCCCTCGAACACCGGGGCGTGATCCCCGACGACGGGGTGCGGCCGCCGCTGAGCCGGCTGCCACCCGCGGGCCGCGAGCGGATCGGCGAGGCTGTCGACCGCGCCATAGAGGTCTGAACCCCGACCGACGGCGGCGTCGGTCGACGGGGTGTCGGGGTCGCGCACCGTCGAGCCGTCCGAACCTTGCTCGAGCCGTCCGAGCCGCCGGCGAACCGTCCGAACCGCCGTCGGGCGCCGTCGTGACACGGTTTCGACGGAATCGGAGGGGCCGTCGGGCGGTAGGGTCGACCGATCGGTGCCGGTAGGGTGAGTACAACTACCCGTCCACGCCCCCTGGTCGGGACATGCAGCCGACAACGAGGCTCACTGCGTCCCTCGCGGAGCTGAAGAATCCGTCGTACACCGGCCCGAACCGGTGTGTTCCCTGTACGTTGCTCAACGTCGTCATCGCGGCGGCGCTCTCGTTGCTCCTCGCGGCGGCGGCCGTCGCCGCGCTCTCCACCGAGGCCGGCGTCCTCCTCGGCGTCGTCGCGTTCGCCGGCGCCGTCGCGACGATCTACTTCCGTGGCTATCTCATCCCGGGAACGCCGACGTTCACGAAGCGATACTTCCCCGACCGGCTCCTGGCTCTGTTCGACAAGGCCCCCGAACCCACGGCCTGGGAGGAGGTCGATCCCCGGGAGGTGCTTCTCGCCGTCGGCGTCGTCGTCGACGACCCCGAGATCGGCGACCTGACCCTGGACCCCGCGTTCGCCGACGCCTGGGAGCGGGCGGCCGCGACCCACTGGACGGACGAGTCGACGCTCCGGCGCTCGCTCGGACGGCTCGCCGGCGCCGACCCGAACGACCTCGACTTCGAGGAGCGGCCCCACTCGTTCGCCGCGTTGGCCGACGGGAGCCACCTCGCGAACTGGCCCTCCAGGGCCGCCTGCGTCGCGGACGCGGCCGGTGCGGGCCTGCTCCCCGACTGGGACCCCGACTGGGAGGAGCGATCGTTGCCGCTCCAGGCGGACGTACTCGGCGTGCTCAGGCTCTTCCTCGAGCGGTGTCCGGCCTGTGAAGGCTCGGTGGCGCTCTCCCAGGACGTCGTGGAGTCGTGCTGTCGGAGCCGGGACGTCGTCGCCGCGACCTGCCGGGACTGTGACGCCCGGCTGTTCGAGATGGACGTCGACCCCGCGATGCTCGCCGGGGAGTGAGGATCGTCTCCCCACGCTTACCGAGGAGTGACGACCGTCTCCCCACGCTCACCGAGGAGTGGCGGCCCCCTCGCTCACCGAGGAGTGGCGGCCCCCTCGCTCACCGAGGAGTGACGGCCCCCTCGCTCAGCCGGCGTCGGGACCCACCGACGCGATCGGATCGCGGGCACGGCGAGTCGAGAGCGATGAACCGAGAGATCGGCTCGCACGGCGTTTCGAGGGGTCGAGATCCCACACTTGTTTTTTCGAATCGTAGAACTTCGAGTTTCGAAGCAACGCTTCGGACACGTCGAGCACAGGCGGAATCGTCGATCCGGACCGATGGAGGATCGTCGGGAGTCCCGTCGATGGAGAGCCGCGGAAGTCCCTCGTGGCCGTCTAGCCCCGTAGCGCGCGGAGCACGTACCAGCGGTTCGACCAGAGCTGGGAGGCCACCGCGCCGGCGAACGCCGCCAGCGAGGCGCTGACCCACAGCAGGGGGTCGACCGCGGCCACGACCGGCGCCTCGAGCAGGGCCGCGAGGACGACGAGCAGCGAGCCGATGCCGAGCCCCCGGTAGACCTCCCCCCAGCTGAGGCCGTACGGCGTGAACACCGTCAGGTAGCGGTCGACCTCGCGGGCCCCCTCACGGAGGTGTACGCTCCCGGCGTCGCGGTCGTAGCCGACCACGCCGAGTTCGTCGAGTTTCGGCAGGTGCGTCTGGTGGAGCGAGCCGCGGACGCTCTCGCGGGCGGCCCGCGGTGGCGGCGACTGGCCGGTCTCGCCGGCCGCGATGGCGGTCGCGAGCTCGTCCAGACTCACGACGCCATCGCCGGCCTCGGTCAGCCGGCGGAGCGCCTCGCGGCGACGGCCGTTCGCGAGGATCGCGTATATCTCCCCCTCGGGGAGGCTGTCGGTTCTGAACATGGTTGGAACGCCCCCTCGGCGGAACCGAGAGCGGTTACGTCCCGTTCGTCCGCGAGCGACGTCAGCATGGGGTGCGTACCGTCGGCGGTCCGCCGACCCTGCCGGCGTTCGGGCCGACCCAGCCGACCGGTACGGGTGGCCGACCGTCCGCCGACGGGGTCGGTACGCACGGCCGACCGGTCCGGTATGCCCGGCCAGCCGCCCGTCGGATCGACCGGAACGCCCGCCGGTCGAACCGGTCGCCCGGGCCTGTCACGGCTCTGGCTCGCCCCGAACCACCGGTCCGGGAGGCCTACGGAGCTCGAACGACCGATTCGTCGTCGACGGCAGTAGCCGATGGTGTCGTTCGGGAGTGACGTGTCCGCTCGTAACTACGTCCCCTGCTGTCCCCTGATGGAAGTAACTGGGCGATCGGCGCCGCCGGTGGCGCACACGTCGCTCAGGAGATAACCACCATGACAGACGACAACGACAACATTGGACTGTCCCGCCGACGCGTACTCGGCGGACTCGGCGCGGTCGGGATCGCCTCCGCGGGCGCGGGGCTCGGTACGACGGCGTACTTCAGCGACCAGCAGACCTTCGAGGGGAACACGCTCACCGCGGGCACGCTCGCGTTGAACGTGACCCAGAGCATCCACACCCTCGACCAGGACGGCAGAGGTCCGGACGAGGTGAACTACTTCGGCGAAAGTGATGGTCCGGTCATGGTCGAGGGACCGATCGAGATCACCGACGCCAAACCCGGCGACGAATACGAGTTCTGCTGGGAGGTCGAGATCGAGGGCAACCCTGGATACGCGATGGTGAAGGTCGACGGCGTGAGCGACCAAACTGGAGCAGAAGTTGGGACCGTCTCCGCCGAGGACCTCTTCGACATTGATAGCGACGAGGAGATGGTCACCATCGGCGAGGCTGCAACCGCGACCGCGACGCTGACGCTGTGTGAGGAACAGGAGGAAGGCCCGGCGACGCCAACCGGCGAGGAAGTTGGGATCTTCCCACCCGCGGAAGGCGACGACAGCCTTGGCGCACTGCTCGCTGTGCTCGCCGAAGGGCTCATCGTTCCTTCCGGGACGGAGGAAGGCGAGCTCTGCCACGATACGGAGTGTCCGGTGAAACTCTGTGTCACTATCGAGATCGACACCGACGTTGGTAACGAGCTACAGGGTGCTGAGTCGAGCTTCGACCTTCAGGTCCACGCGGAACAGTGCCGCCACAACGATGATCCGTTCCAGATGGATGAGAACGGTGACTCCGACGGGAACGGTGACTTCGACGAAAACGGTGATCCCGAGGAGACCAGAGAGGCCTGATCATGACCGACAACAACGACAAATTCGGCCTCTCCCGCCGGAGGGTCCTCGCCGGCATCGGCGCCGTCGGGGTCGCCTCCGCGGGTGCGGGCCTCGGCACGACCGCCTACTTCAGCGACCAGCAATCGTTCGAGGGCAACACCATCACCGCGGGCACGCTCGCGATCAAAGTCGACTGGCAACAGCGCTACTGGGGTGCCCAACCCGACGTTCGTCCACAGGACTACGCGACGAAGATGGAAGACGGGGTTGAGGTACCGAACTACCCCTACGTCAACGCCTTCCCCGACGACGCCGGCGACGGCGAACAGGACCTCGGTGGCGTCGTCTACGCCGGCGAGAACGCCGTGTTCAGCGCCGCGGACGTCCCCGCGTGCTGTGACTGTGCAGACGGCGAGTACTACGTTACCTACGAGGGGCAATCGTACTGCATCGAACCGATCGTCGACGAGCGCACGCCCGAGGAGTTCTACGACGACGACCGTGACGAGGTCTCCTCGCGCTTCCTCGACATTCAGCGGGAGAACGCGGCGGTGCTGTTCGTCTACCGTCAGGACCTCGGCGACGACGGGCTGGGTGACCCCCGGCTCTTTTTCGTCCTCGACAAGTTCGGAAACGAGGACGGCGGCGGCTACGCCTCCTTCGAGATCGAGGGTGATCTCACGGACGTCGACTGGGAGAGTCTCGACTGGGAAGTCGAAGACGACCCTGGAGACGACAGTGCGGACGAGTACTCGATCTCATCCACGACGGCGACTGCCGACTGGATCTGGGGAGACAACCGCACCGACGGCGGCGTGCTGGGCTCGCTCACCGAGAACTTCGCACTGCGGATCA
>LKNG01000102.1 GCA_001564115.1 Natrialbaceae archaeon Tc-Br11_E2g8
CCCGTGGGCTATCTGCCCCAGCAGCCGGCGTTCCGGCCCGGCTTCACCGCCCGCGAGACGCTCGCGTACTACGGCTCGCTCGTCGGCGACGACGAGGGGGTCGCCCGCGAGGGGCTCGCCAGGGTGGGACTGGAGGCGGCCGCCGACCGGCCGGTAGAGGCGCTCTCGGGCGGGATGACCCGGCTGCTCGGGATCGCCCAGGCGACGGTCGGCGATCCGCCGGTCGTCGTCCTCGACGAGCCCGGCAGCGGCCTCGATCCGGGGATGTCCGTCCACGTCTTCGAGGTCGCCGCCGAGCTCGCCGACGAGGGACGGGGCGTCCTGTTGAGCTCGCACGATCTCGAGCTCGTCGAGCGAAACGCCGACCGGGTCGTGGTGATCGATCGCGGCCGGATCGTCGAGGCGGGCCCCCCGGAGGAGATCACCGAACGCCGGTCGGCCCCGTCGTTGCTCGACGCGTTCGAACTGGCGGTCGCGGGCGAGGCTGGCACCGTCGAGCTCGTGGAGGGATCGCCGTGAGCGGGGAGACCGGGACCGGCGAGGAGGTCGCCCCCGAGACCACCACGGCGGCGTCGGTCCACGGCGGTCGCCCCGAGCCGGGGACGGGTCACGTGGTCGGGACGATCGTCCGCCGAGAGCTGCGGACCGTCGCCCGCACGCCGACGTTTTTCATCCTCGGTGCCGCGCTGACGGCCGTCCTGCTCGGGGTCGCCTGGCTCGGCGGCGGACTCCGGTCGGGATACGTACCGACGGCCGTCGACCTGCTTACCCCCCTGGAGCTGCTCGTGCCGATCGTCGCGGTCGCCTTCGGCTACCGGGCGGTGCTCGCCGACCAGCAACGCGGCGAGCTCGACGTGTTGCGGACCTACCCCGTCGCCCCCTGGCAGATCGTCGCGGGCGTCTACGTCGGCCGCGCGGTCGGGCTCGCCGTCGCCGTCCTCGCGCCGCTCGCGGTCGTCGGCGGGGCCGTCGCCGTCGTCGACCACGACACGGCGATCATCTACGCCACCCACACGGGGGCCGACTCGCCGCTGCTTTACGCCCGGATGGTGGTCCTGACCGTCCTGTTCGCGCTGGTCGTCCTCGCGGTGGCGGTCGCGATCTCGGCCGTCGCCAGCGCCACCCGGAGCGCGCTCGCGCTCGCGGTGGTCGCGCTGGTCGTTCTCCTCGTCGGCGCCGACCTCGCGCTCGTCTACGGGCTGTCGGTCGGGATTCTCGGCGACGGGAGCCTGATCCACGCGCTGGCACTCAGCCCCCTCAGCGCCTACCGCGGGCTCGTCCTCGAGACCGCGGTGATCGTCGCCGCCGGCACGGGTCCACGGACGGCGGCGCCGCTCTCGAGCCTGCTCGGGCTGGCGCTGTGGTGGCTCGCCTCGCTCTCGGTCGCCACCTACGCGGTAAAACGGGCCTGAGACGGCACGCGTATTTCAGACCAGCCCGTCGATCAGCTCCCGGGAGACGTCGTCGTGGTCGACGAGCTGGCCGCCGTGGTCGTCGGCGAACGCCTCCGCGTCGGCCGTCTCGGAGAAGCCGATCAACGACTGTCCCATCGCCCCGAGGGCGTCGCTGCCGGCGACGAGCGTGAGCCCCTCCGCGTCGCCGAACGCCTCCGCCTCGAGGTGGGACGTAATGAACTCGACTCCCTGCTCGTCGTACACCTCCCAATCGACCGTCGAGTAGTCGGTCAGGTAGACGACGGCGGGATCCGTTCCGAGATCCGCCTCGTCGAGAACGTACTCGTAGGTACACGTCGAAGAACAGAAGCAGGCGGGCTCGTCGACGTCCCGTCCCTCCGGCAACGCCCCCTCGTCGTCGTAGAACGCCTGGCCGACGGGGCCGGGGTGTTCTTCGATCACCATCTGACACACTTCACAGCTCTGTCCGGCATCGAGGGCGATCGGGTCCGGCGCGTCCTCGTCGCCGAGACAGCCCGAGACCGCCACGAGACCGACCGCGCCGGCGACGAACCGCCGTCTGGTCGTCGAGCCGACCGACGCTTCCTGACGCTCCATACCTGCCCTAGCGGCTACGGCCGTATATCGCGTCTGGTCCGTCGGTCGAACCGACGTCTCGATCGCGTCTGGTCCGCCGGTCGAACCGACGTCCCATCGACTTCTCGATCTCGAAGTGGCGTCGACACGCAACCCTTTTTCCGACCCGCGCGAACGGTCGGTCGATGACGATCGCGACCGGCACAGTCGGCGTCCTGGTGGTTCTCGCCATCGCCGGGCTCGTCTACCGCGACGCCAGCCGGATCGGCGTCGGTCGGCCGGCGGCGTGGGCCGCGCTCGTCTGTGTCACCACGGGCGGCGCGCTCGTGGGGTTTCTCGCGGTCCCGACCGTCCCGGTTCCCGGCCTGCTCGCCGTCGCGATTGCGGGCCCGTTGCTCTACCTCTTCGAGCGCGACGACGCCCGTCACGGCGACGAGCCGGCCGATCCACACACCCTCGCCGACGCGCCGACGCGGCGGTCTGGCCCCGCACCGGGAGCGAACGAGTCGGGAACGGGAACCGACGGCAATTCGAGAGTCGGCGGGAACGACGATTCGAGAGTCGGCGGGAACGACGATTCGGGAGTCGACGGCTCGGGGACGGACCGCGAGGGGAACGCCGGCGGCCGGAACGGCTAGACGGCTCAGCTCAGCTGGCGCCGTCCCCGGGAGAGGTCGACCGGGCCGCTTTTCTGGATGATGTCGAGGGCGGTCATGAGGTCGCTGCGGGAGATGATGCCGACGAGGTCGCCCTCCTCGTCCGGGGTGCTCCCCCAGCCGTCGCCGGGGTCGTCGACGACGAGCAGCCGACCGATACGGGACCGCTGCATCCGCTCTATGGCGTCGATCGCGTTCGCGTCCGGATCGATCGTCTCGAGGTCGGTGCTCATCACGTCCTCGACCAGGTAGGCATCGCGTTCGACCGGATCGATCGTCCGGGCGTCGGCGAGGGTGACGAGCCCGACGAGGCGGCCGTCCTCGATGACGGGATAGCCCGTGTGTCGCTCGCGGAACATCCGCTCGACGAGTTCGGCGACGGTCGTCTCCGGGGTGACCGTCCGGAGGTCGCCCGCGGGGGTCATCACGTCGGCGACGGTGACGCCGTCGAAGGCGGCTTTCATCGTCACCTGCTGGGCCTCCCCCGAGGCCGCGATGTAGATGAAAAAGGCGATGCCGATCAGGATCGGGTTGAACGCGAACAGGCCGAAAATGCCCATAAACACCGCGAACAGCTTGCCGACGCCGGCGGCCTGCTGGGTCGCCTGGGCGTACGGCCGGTTGCGCGCGAGCAGCGCCCGGAGCACCCGCCCGCCGTCCATCGGGAACGCCGGGAGCATGTTGAACACTGCCAGCGCGACGTTCAGCACCGCGAGGTAGCCGAGCACGAACAGGGTGCCATCGAGGGTCGCCGGTCCGACCACGCCGCCGAGTGCCGGCTCCGCGAGCAGGTAGAGCCCGTAGGAGGCCACGCCGACGAGGACGCTGACGATCGGGCCCGCGATGGCGATGTTGAGCTCCTGTTTCCAGTTTTCGGGCATCTCCGAGAGCGCGGCGAGCCCGCCGAACAGCCAGAGGGTGATCGACTCGATCGGGAAGCCGTACCGCTGGGCGGTAAGCGAGTGACCGAGCTCGTGTAACAACACCCCGACGAAGAGCCCGATCGCGGCGGCGAGCCCGAGGAGCCAGGGGGCGTAGCCGACGGTCAGCGGCTCGGCGTCGATCCCCGCGTCCATCGTCGCGTTGAGGACGTCGATCACGGGCCCGATCTGGGCCCCGATCAGGTACGCGAACACCGGCAACACGAGCAGAAAGGTCAGATCGAGCTTTATCGGGATGTCGAACAGCGTCCCGATCCTGAAACTCTTCCACATGGTGTTCGGTACCGACGGCAGGCTATTAAGTTCGCTGCCGACCCGCCGGCACTTTCCCAGGCTGGCGGTTCGTCGACCGGCGGATCGGGGTGGCGTCGGCCGGTGGTGTGGCCTGGACCAGGGTGGCGTCGGCCGGTGGTGTGGCCGGAAGGGTTCGCAATCCCGTACCGGGCCGTCCTGGATCGGCGGGCTACCGGGACTCACTCCGCGAAAAACGCCCGGAGGATCGCGGCGGTCCGTCCCGGACGCTCGCGGGTCGGCCAGTGGCCACACCGCTCGAGGATCTCGAGGCGCGCGTCGGGGAGTCGCTCGGCGGCCCGGATCGACGCCTCGACGGGAAAGAGCGGATCCTCCCGGCCGTGGACCAGCAGCGTCGGAGCCCTCAGGCCGTCGAGCTCGTCGGCGTAGTCCGTCCGCGGCGTGCCGTCGGCCGCGAGCTCGTTGCGCTGGAACGCCTCGAACGCCAGCCCCGCGTCCGGTCGACTCGCCCGCTCGCGGACCGCCGCGAGAAACTCCGCCGGCAGCTCCCCGGGGTCGGCGACGACGGCGCCGAGGGCCGCCCGCGTCGCGGCCAGCGAGCTCGCCGCCGCGTTCCAGCCGACGGCGTTCGAGCCGGGCAGGTGGGCCGTCGCCTTCCAGAACGGGCCGGCCGGAATCGTCCCGCCGAGCCCGTAGCTGCTCACGAGCGCGAGCCGGTCGACCCGGTCGGGGTTTCCGAGCGCGAAGCCGAGCGCCGCGGCGCCGCCCATCGAGATGCCCGCCAGCGCGACCCGCTCGAGGCCGAGTGCGTCGAGGAACTCCTCGAGAACCGACACGTAGTTGGCCGTCGAGTGGACCGTCCCGTCGGTGCTGTCGCCGTACCCCGGCCAGTCCGGCGCGTACAGCCGACGGTCGCCGAACGCCGGGAGCACGTGCCGCCAGGAGAGGTCGGCGTCGTCGATCCCCCCGCCGTGGAGGAAGACGACGGGCGTCCCCGACTCGCCCGCGTGACGGTAGGCGATCCGACAGCCACGGACGGTGATCGTCCCCGTCCCCGTCACGGCGTGAACTCCTCCTCCGTGAGCCGCACGACGAGCGTCTCCGGGACCTCCCGCAGGTCGTAACTCGGCACCCCGTCGTCGGTCCGCCGGACGAACAGCGGATCGACGGGCCGGTACCTCGGCCCGTCGGGACCGACCGCCGTCGGCGTCGATCCGCCGCTCTCCCCCGACTCGGCTGCCCCTCCAGCTGCCGTCCCGTCTTCGCCGGCCGGCCCGGTCGCCCCTCCAGCTGCCGTCCCGTCTCCGCCGGCCGATTCGTCCTCTCCGATCGGCTCGAGGCCGTAGATCTTCAGGTACTCGCCGGCCGCGTCGGGGTCGATCGCCCCGTCCCTGACGGCCGTCGCGAGCTCCCGGGAGAGCCACTCGCTCTCGCTGACGCTCGGCTCGTAGACGAGCGCCTCCTCGACGAACCGGGAGAGATACCACGAGAGGTCGTTCAGCAGCGACACGGCGGCGCCCAGGCTGACGGTCTCGACGGCCAGCGCGTTCGCGAACGGTCGCTCGAGCTCGTAGGTCGCGAGCGCCTCCCGGGAGGTCTCCCGGGAGAGCAGCTCGTAGCGGAGGGTGGTATCGGGCGAGCCGAGCAGACAGACGCGCGTCACTGTCGGGGCTGGGGGCGTCGGCGTAATGGCCGTTGTGGTTCGCGGTCCCGTCCGTCGTCCACGCCCGGCGCCGTGCTCGCGTCGGCAGGGGTCCGGAACGGCGGTGGGGGCTCGCGTCGGCAGGCTTCCGGAACGGCGATGGGGGCTCGCGTCGGTAGGTCTCCGGAACGATGATGAGCGCGTGGCCCCTGACCGTCGGACGACCGATGACCAACCCCACCGACGTCGGCCGCCGGGCCGTTCTCGCGGCCGGCGCGTCCGCGATTTCGATCGCCGGCTGTCTCGACCGCACGGCCGACGAGCCGGCGGCCGACGACCGGTTCGTCCTCGAGGAGGTGGCCGACGGCCTCGATCACCCGTGGGGGGTCGACTTCCTTCCGGACGGTGATCTCGCCGTCGTCACCGAGCGCGGCGGCCGGCTGCTCCTCGTCGACACCGAGGAGGGGGACGTCGCGCCCGTCGACGGCGCCCCGGAGGTGGCCGCGGCCGGCCAGGGCGGGCTGCTCGATCCGGCCGTCGACCCCCCGTGGCTGTATCTCACGTACTCGGTCGCGAACGACGACGGGGAGACGGCCACGGCCGTCGGCCGCGGTCGCCTCGACGCCGGGGAGGCTCGCCTCGAGTCGTTCGAGCGCCTCCACGTCGCCGAGCCGTTCTACGACTCGGACGGCCACTACGGCTCCCGGGTGGTCCTCGACGACGCGGTGTACGTGACGACCGGCGACCGCCAGTTCAAGGAGTTCGGCCCCGGGCACGTCTCCCAGGACCGCGGGGACGAAAACGGCGCGACGCTGCGTCTCGAGCCCGACGGCTCGATCCCCGCGGACAACCCCTTCCTCGACGATCCGGAGGCGGCCGACGCGATCTACAGCTACGGCCACCGGAACGCCCAGGGGATGACCGTCCACCCCGAGACCGGCGAGCTCTGGCAGTCCGAACACGGCGAGCAGGACGGCGACGAGCTCAACGTGATCGAGGCCGGGGGCAACTACGGCTGGCCGATCACCCACACCGGCTGTACGTACGACACGGGCGAGCCGGTCGGCGAGGAGCCGTTCGACCGGGCGGACGTCGTCGACCCCATCTACTACTGGGAGTGTGGCTCCGGGGGGTTCCCGCCCGCCGGCATGAGCTTCTACGACGGCGAGGCGTTCCCCGACTGGCGGGGAGACCTGTTCGTCGGCACCCTCGCCGGGGAGTATCTCGGACGGTTTTCGGTCGACGGCCGGGCGGTCACCGAACGCGAGCCGTTGCTCTCCGGGCGAGGGTGGCGGATCCGCGACGTCGCGGTGGCCCCCGAAACGGGCCACCTCTACGTGGCGGTAGACGACCGGGACGTTCCCCTCGTTCGGCTGGTTCCGGAGTGACTGACCCTCGGGACGACGTCGCGGTGGGCTCCGATCGGGGCCGCCGAGGGAGCGACGTGAACCGCGAACCCGGAGCGACGGCTCCGGGGGTCTCGGGAACCGGTGGATTGATGTCGAATCGAAAAAAACCGATTCGTATGTCGCTACTGGATCGGCTGCTCGGACGGGAAAAAGACGACGGTGACGACGGAACGTGTTGTGACGTGCAGATCGAGGAGATCGACGCCGACGAAAACTGATCGACCATGTCCGATTTGTCCTCTGACGGCGGCGGATCGGCGTCCGCGAGCCGAACGCTCCAGCGCCTCGAGGGGTGCTGTGAGGACTCGTTCCCGGTGAGCCGCCGGGCGGACGACGACGCCGTTGCGGACGAGCTGTCGGTGTTCAAGGCGCTGGCCAACGGGAACCGACTGCGGATCCTCGAGGCGCTCCGGGACGGGGAGCTGTGTGTCTGTGAGCTCGAGGCCGTCCTCGAGGCCCCCCAGTCGACGGTCGCCTCGCACCTCTCGCGGCTCCGGGAGGCCGGGCTCGTCCGGGCCCGGAAAGACGGGAAGTGGACCCACTACCGGATCGCGGACACGGCGACCCTCCAGCTGCTCGATCTGGCCGCTGCGGTGGGTGACGCCGAGTGATCCCCGCCGGCTACGAGACGGCCCTGCTCGACTCCTGGGAGTACTTCCTGTATCTGGCGATGGTGCTCGCGCCGCTTTTCATCGGGGCCTCCTTCCTGGTCGGGCTCGCCCAGGAGTACCTCCCGCCCGACCGCGTCGAGGCGATGCTCCGCTCGCGGGACCACGGCAGCGGAAACGTCCTCGCGGCCGGGCTCGGTGCGGTGACGCCGTTCTGTTCGTGCTCGACGGTGCCCGTTCTCGCCGGCCTGCTGGGTGCCGGCGCGCCGATCGGGCTGGCGTTTTCCTTTCTGCTCGCCTCGCCGATCGTCAACTGGATCGCGGTGTTCTTGCTCTTCGGGCTGTTCGGGGCCGGCGTGACCGTCGCCTACGTCCTCACGGCGTTGCTGTCGGCGATCGTCGGCGGAATGCTCATCGGCCGGCTCGAGCTCGACCGGTACGTCAAGGACGTCCGGATCACCGCCGGCGGGCGGGAGATCACGACCGACGGTGGACGGGGGACGACCGACGGGGGACGGACGGCCACGGCCGGCGGCGGAGGGGCGGCGACGGCCGGCGGCGGAACGGGCTGTGGCTGTGCGAGCTCCCCGACCCGGAGCCACCGCGAGCGGGTCTCGGCGGCCGGCCGGGGGGCGCTCTCCTTTTTCCGGGAGACGCTGCCGTACATCGTCGTCGGCATCGCGATCGGTGCCCTGATCCACGGGGCGGTTCCGGCGGAGTTCCTCCAGCGGGTCGCTGGCCCCGGGAATCCGTTCGCGACGCCGCTCGCGGCGCTGGCCGGCGCGCCGGTGTACGTCAGCCTCAGCGGGATGCTCCCGATCGCCCACTCGCTGGCCGGCCAGGGGGTGCCGATCGGGACGGTGCTCGCGTTCGTCATCGGCGGCGCCGGGATCAGCATCCCGAACCTGATCCTGCTGAACAAGCTGTTCGAACGCCGGCTGCTCGCGATCTACGCCGGCACCGTCGTCGCCATCGGGATCGTCGTCGGCGTGCTGTTCGACGCCGTCCTGGTCGGACTGCTGTAAACCGGACGGTTCGACGACGGCTACCGACGTTCACCTCCGACGACGTTCGCCTCCGACGACGGCACCACCCACACGAGCGTACACATGGAAACCCATTTATCGGCCGGCTTTCACCACCTAGGCGAATGAGTTCCGCCGATTCGGACCGCGAACTGATCGTCGCCGAACTCGGGCGCGAGCCGACGCCCGTCGAGGCGGCGCTGTTCGAGAACCTCTGGAGCGAACACTGTGCGTACCGCTCCTCGCGGCCGCTGCTGGCGGCGTTCGACAGCGAGGGCGAAGGGGTCGTCGTCGGGCCGGGTGACGACGCGGCGGTGGTCGCCCTGCCGGCCGGCACGTCCACGGAGGATGCGGACGACACGTCCACGGAGGATGCGGACGACACGTCCACGGAGGATGCGGACGACACGTCCACGGAGGACACGTCTCAGGACGTCTACGTCACGCTCGGCATCGAGAGCCACAACCACCCTTCCTACGTCGATCCGTTCGACGGCGCGGCCACGGGCGTCGGCGGCATCGTCCGGGACACCCTCTCGATGGGCGCGTACCCGATCGCGCTCGCGGACTCGCTTTACTTCGGCGCGTTCGACCGCGAACACTCGAAGTACCTCTTCGAGGGCGTCGTCGAGGGGATCGGCCACTACGGCAACTGCATCGGCGTCCC
>LKNG01000103.1 GCA_001564115.1 Natrialbaceae archaeon Tc-Br11_E2g8
TCGAGGATTTCGACGCCGCTCGAGGTGCCGATCCGGTCGGCGCCGGCGTCGATCATGACCATCGCCTCCTCGTAGCTTCCGATCCCTCCGCTGGCTTTGACCGGGAGGTACTCGCCCAGCAGCTCGACATCGGCGACGGTCGCGCTACCGCCCGCGAAACCGGTCGAGGTCTTGACCATCGCGGCGTCGGCCGCGACGACCGCCTCGCAGGCCCGGCGTTTCTCCCCCTCGGTCAACAGCGCGGTCTCGAGGATCACCTTCACCGGGATCGGCACCGCCGCGACGACCTCGCCGAGCTCCTCTGTGACGGCGTCGTCCTCGCCGGCTTTCAGCCGACCGACGTTGCAGACGACGTCCAGCTCGTCGGCGCCGGCTTTCCAGGCGCGGACGGCCTCCTCCCGTTTGACCTCCGGGTCGTGGTGTCCGTGGGGGAAGCCGACGACCGTCGCCAGGGTCGGCTCGGACGTCGAGCCGACGGCCCGGTCGAGATAACAGGGTGGAACGCAGGCGTTCGTCCCGTACTCCGTGGCCTCCGCGAGGACGCGGTCTACGTCGTCCGGCGTCGTCTCGGGTCCGAGGACGGTGTGATCGATGAACGCGGCGAGCTCGGATCGATCCATGGCGGCCACACTCACCGCGGGCTGAAAAACCGTCCGTTCCCCCGTCCACGTCGCTTTTGGGTCCCGGGTGCGAACGGGGACCGATGACCGAGAGCCGACCCCCCGTCGTGTCCGCCGTCGAGGAGACGGCAGACCGGATCGCGTCGATGGAGGTCCGCGGGGCAGCAGCCATCGCCGACGCCGCAGCGGCGGCGCTGGCCGAACAGGCGACGGCCGACGCCGACTCGCCTGCCGCCTTCCGTGCGGGGATGCGGTCGGCCGCACGCGTCCTCTACGAGACCCGGCCGACCGCCGTGAGCTTGCCCAACAGCCTGCGGTACGTCCTCCGGGGGGTGGAGGGGACGACGGTGGCGGAGCTCCGAACCGCGAGTATCGACCGGGCCGAACGGTTCCGGTCGGAGCTGGAGCGGGCCCAAGAGCGGCTCGGACGCGTCGGCTCGAACCGGCTGCGCGACGGCGACGTCGTGATGACTCATTGTCACTCCACCGACGCACTCGCCTGCGTAAAAGCCGCCGTCGGAGACGGGAAATCGATCGAGGCGATCGTCAAGGAGACTCGGCCGCGAAATCAGGGCCACATCACCGCCCGGGAGCTTCGCGAACTCGACGTCCCGGTCACGCTGATCGTCGACAACGCCGCCCGTCGTTACCTGAAAGACGTAGACCACGTCCTCGTAGGAGCCGACAGCATCGCCGCGGACGGGAGCGTGATAAACAAGATCGGCACGAGCGGGCTCGCGGTCAACGCCCGCGAGCGCGGCGTACCCGTGACCGTCGCGGCCCAGACGATCAAGCTCCATCCGGATACGATGACCGGCCACGCGGTCGAGATCGAGATGCGGTCGGAGACGGAGGTTCTCACCCCGGAGGATCGCGCGGAAATCGTCGACGACGGGGACCGGGAGCTGACCGTCGAGAACCCCGCGTTCGACATCACCCCGCCGCGTCACGTCGACGCGATCGTCACCGAACGGGGGCAGTTTCCCCCCGAGAGCATCGTCGTGCTCATGCGCGAGCTGTTCGGGGAGACGATCGACGAGCCCTGGTCGGCGTGACCCACTCCGTGTAACCCACCCGGAGGTCGGCTGTGGACTTCTCGGAACGGGCGGAACCGGAAACTGTTTATTACCTCCACCGACCACGTGTAGGTATGGTCGTTCCGGAGGGGTTCGTGTTGCCGCCGTGGTATCTGTTGGTCCCCCTGGCGGTTGCGCTGGCCGGCGTGGTGACGATCCTCTGGCTGCTCGCGCCGCCGGTCACCGACGAGACGGTCGTCTCCTTCGCGCCGTGGATGATGCTCGGATCGACGCTACACGTCCTCTATAAGATCGACGCGTTCCCGTCACAGATCGAGGCGCTCTTCTCGGCGCCGGCGGTGTACGCGACCACCGCGACCGTCGCCGGCATTGCCTGGATACTCGGCAGTTTCCTCTATGCGGCCGGCCTCCAGCGCTCTATCGAGTGGTTCGTCGGGCTCTCGGGAACCGGATTTTTCTCCGTCTTCGCGGCGATCACCCTCCTGTTCGGCTGGGAGGTTGGCACGTTCCAGCCGTTCTGGCCGGTGATGTCGGTGATCGTGGCCGGAATCGTCGCCGCCGTCGCCTGGATCGCTCTGAGCCTCTGGTTCACCGAGGTCGCAACGGCGACGAGCGTCACTGGCGCGCTCGTCGTCTTCTCCCAGGCGCTGGACGGCGTCTCGACGGCCGTCGGCTACGACGTCCTCGGCGCCAGCGAGGAAGTCCCCATCTCCCGGACGATCCTCGAAGCCGGTGGGAGCCTGCCGACGGCGGAGTATCTCGGTGCCGGCTGGTTGTTCGTCCTGGTGAAACTGGCTCTGTCGCTCGCGATCGTCGGCCTGTTCGCCGAGTTCGTCCGCGAGGCACCGCGAGAGGGCCGGCTGTTGCTCGGGCTGATCGTCGCCGTCGGACTCGGACCCGGCACTCACAACGTGTTGTTGTTCGTCGTCAGCTGAGGTGTATGCGAAGGGGTGTGATCGGCGCCGCGAGGCGACACATCCCCCGTGGTGATCGGGCGGGGTGTGGGTGGTGGTGGGCAGCGGATAAACGTCGTGCCATCCCCCGCCACGAGGAGCTATCGATTCCCGGATAATAAGTATGTCGTTGGTTCAACAGGGTGCCGGGTGACAATCACCGGTTTACCCGGCCTCGGGGACCGCCCCCGTCGCCCTCTCGACGCCAACGTTTTTACCTCCGACGCCGTCGCGTCGAGCGATCGGAGATGCCAACAATCCTCGCTGCCGGTCACGTGAACTGGGACGTCACCCTCCGTGTCGATCGGCTCCCCGAACCGGACGGCGAGTCGACGATCCGAACGCAGCGTCGGTCCGGCGGGGGGAGCGCGGCCAACGTCGCCGTCGCCCTCTCGCGGCTCGAGGTCGATTCGGGCCTCGTCGGGAGCGTCGGCGACGACGAGAACGGCCTGCTCGCACGCCGCGAACTCGAGGCCGACGGCGTCGGCCTCGACGGGCTGGAGGTGGTCGTCGACGGGGAGACGGCGGTGAAGTACCTGCTCGTCGACGACGACGGCGAGGTCGCGGTGGTCGGCACCGACGGCGCGAACGAGGCGATCGGCCCCGAGGACGTCGACCCCGACCGGATCCGATCGACCGAACGCGTCCACCTGACCGCTCAGCGTCCGGCGACCGCCGCCCGGATCGCCCGCGTGGCCGACGACGCCGGCGTTCCGGTGAGCGTCGACCCCGGCCGTCGGCTCCGTGACCGGGATTACACGGAGACGATCGCGCTCGCCGATACGATCTTCGTGACCGACCGCGAAGCAGAGGCGCTGCTCGACCCCGCTGCCGTCGCGGGGAGCGTCGTCGTCGTCAAATACGGTGCGGACGGGGCCGAGGTTCACGAGGACGATGGCAGATACTCCCACCCCGGCTTCGACGTCGACTCGGTCGATACGACCGGCGCCGGCGACGCGTTCGCCGCGGGCTTTCTCGCCCGCCGGCTCGAGGGGGCCGGGCTCGCCGACGCCCTCGCGTACGCGAACGCCTGTGGCGCGCTAACCGCGAGCGGCGAGGGGGCACGGAGCGCTCCGACCGCTGACCGGGTGCGGGCGTTTCTCGACGAGCAGGGGTAACCGGCCGAGGGGGCCTCGCCCGTCCCGGGGGTTTTCTCACAGCCTGAACCTGGCCAGTATCTATTTATCCGCCACCGTTGGCCTCTCTCGTACTGTCAGTCGGCCGTGACAGTACTCTCACATGACCGATCAGCTCGCGGACGATAACGACGGACCGGAATGGCGCCGGACGGTACGGTACGACCGGAGCCCGGACGAGCCGCCGAGCGTCGCCGTGGCGACGGCCCTCGCGGCCCACCTCGGGGAGGAGCCGACGGAGACGAGCGTTCGGCTGTACGACCACGTCGATCCCGAGGCGCTCGACGCCCTGTTTGACGCCCGGTCAGACGGGAGCGCCGGAGTCGACGCCGTGGTTCGGTTTCCAGTCGGTCCGGCGACGGTCGTCGTCCGTCCCGAACGGGTGATCGTCCGCCCCGAGAACTGAGCTCGCCTCCTCTCGCGTCGGTTCCCGAGCTCTGTCGGCATGGATCCCCGACCGAGCCTCCGGCGGGTTCGGCTCGCCCGGGAGCGAGCCCTTTTTGTCGTCACCCGCGGAAGCCGCGGGTATGCCGACCCAGCCACACCTGCTGGTCGAGGAGGGCGACGTCGCCGACCTCGCGCTCGTGCCGGGCGACCCCGGACGGGTCGACCGAATCGCCGGCCACTGTGAGGGGGCCGAAACCGTCGCCGAGAACCGCGAGTACAAACTCGTCAACGCCAGCTACGGGGGCCGGGAGCTGACGATCTGTTCGACGGGGATCGGGAGCCCGTCGGCGGCGATCGCCGTCGAGGAACTCGCCGCGGTCGGGGTCGAGACCGTCGTCCGCGTGGGGACCACCGGAGCCCTCCAGGCGGGCATCGAGATCGGCGACATGATCGTCGCCACGGGCGCGGCGAAAGACGAGGGCACGACCAGGCGGTACGAGGCCGTCGAGTACCCCGCCGTCCCCGACTACGAGGTCCTCTCGGCGCTGGTCGACGCTGCCGAGGGAGCCGAGGCGGGCGACGACGGGGGTCGGGTACACCTCGGCCCGGTCGCGACCGACGACGCCTACTACGCCGAGACCGACGAGTACGTCGCCGACTGGGAGGCCGCCGGCCTGCTCGCCGTCGAGATGGAGGCCGCCGCGATCTTCGCGCTCGCCCGCCGGAAGGGGCTTCGCGCCGGCGCGATCTGCACCGTCGACGGCAACCTCGTCGAGGGGACCCAGAAAGGCACCGACGTCGAGGACGACGAGCTTCCGGAGAAGGCAAAGGACAACGTCGCCCGCGCGATCGACATCGCCCTGGAGGCCGCGACGGAGCTGTGACGCGGGGTGGAGGCCGCGACGGAGCCGTGCGTAGGTGGAGGCCGCGACGGAGCCGTGCGTAGGTGGAGGCCGCGGCGGAGCCGTGTTCGGGTCGTGAGGTCTCTCGAATGCTCGCCGGTTAATCGGAGAGTCCGAACCCGATCTTGAACAGGTAGACGTCGAGGGCGACGACGAGGGCCGTCAGCGTCGCGAGCACGGCCAGGGAGGCAAGCGGCACGATCTCGGCGTACGCCGCCGGCGCGAGTTCGAGGAAGTCGGAGTAGCCGAGCAGCCCGTAACGGACGCCGTCGACCATGTACACCATCGGGTTCAGCAAGGAGACGTACTGCCAGGTCGTCGGCAGGATCGTAAGCGAGTAGAAGACGGCCCCGAAGAAGACCAGCGGCCGGAGGACGAACTGGTTCATCACGGTGAGATCGTCGAAATCCCGGGCGAGCAGGCCGCCGACGATCCCCAGACCCGCAAACAGCGCCGCGATGACGACCATCGTCGCCACGAGGAAGGCGGCGTTCGCGACGCTGATCGGGACGAACAGCCGGCCGACGGCGGCGATGATGAGGCCGACGATCAGCCCGCGTACCGCGCTCGCGCCGACGTAAGCGGCGATCATCTCGGCGTAGGAGAGCGGCGAGGTGAGCGTCTCGTGGATGTACTCGTTCCACCGGCCGTGGAAGATCGAGAAGGAGGCGTTCTCGAAGGCGTTCGAGATCGTCCCGAGGACGATCAGGCCTGGCAGGATAAAGAGGATGTACTCGAAGCCGGCGATCTCGTCGATCCGACCGCCGAGGATCACCCCGAAGACGGCGAAGTAGAGCACGTTCGTGATCGCCGGAGGCATGAACGTGTTCTTCGGCCGCCGGAGGAATCGGAGCAGTTCGCGCCGGAACAGCGCCCGCGAACCGACGGTCCACATCAGACGACACCCTCGGGCTGGCCGCGTTCGGCCGTCGACTCCTCGTTCGATCGCTCCTCCGCCGTCGATCGGGTCACGGTCCGGTCGTCCCGTCCCGTGAGCTCGACGAACACCTCCTCCAGGGAGGTGCGACTGATCTCGAGGTCGGTGATCTCGTAGCCGTCGGCCTCGAGGTCGCGTAACAGCTGCGGGGCGATCCGGCTGCCGTCGTCGACCCTGACGTCGAGACGTCCCCCGGACAGGGCCGACCCGTGGGCGTACGGGCCGAGCGCCGGCGCCGTCGCCGGGGTCGGCTCGAGGGCGACCGAGACCGTGTCCGTTCCGCGCCGTTTCAGCTCCTCGGGGGTCGCGACGGCGATCTTCCGGCCCTCGTTGACGATCGCGACCCGGTCACAGAGCCGCTCGGCCTCCTCGATGTAGTGGGTGGTCAACAGCACGGTCGTCCCCTCCTCGTTGAGCTCGGTGACGAGCTCCCAGAGGTCACGACGGAGCTGGACGTCGACGCCGGCGGTCGGCTCGTCTAGGATCAACAGGTCGGGATCGGTCACGAGCGCGCGGGCGAGCAGCAATCGGCGTTTCATGCCGCCGGAGAGCCAGTCGAACCGCTCCTCGCGTTTGTCGTAGATCCCCACCCGTTTCAGGGCCTCGTCGGCCCGCTCGGCCGCCTCGTCGGTCGGGATCCCGTGGTAGCCGGCCTTGTGTATCAACACCTCCCGGATGGGAAAGAACCGATCGACGTTGAATTCCTGGGGGGCGAGACCGATCGCGTCCCTGACCCGCCGGTAGTCGGCCTCGACGTCGTTGCCGAACACGCGCGCCTCGCCGCCGGTCTTGCGGACGAGCCCGACGAGGACGTTGATGAACGTCGTCTTGCCGGCCCCGTTGGGACCCAGCAGGCCGAAAAACTCCCCCTCCTCGACGGTCAGCTCCAGCCCGTCGAGCGCGCGGAGGTCGCCGTACTCCTTGCGGAGATCCGCCGTCTCGATCGCCGGTGGCATTCACCCATCCGTCGGCCGTCCCGGCGGTTAACGGTGTTGGAAGGCCCCGTTCCGCGCCGGTTCGTCCGGCGATCGTCGGGCCGACCCGGTAACGACCCGCTACCGGCCCGGTAGTTCACGCATAGATAGGTGTCGCTCCGGGATAGTCCCGACCGACGCCGACCCGTGTCGGCGACCCAACACACATGCACCCGAACGGACGCGCCGTCGCCCTCGTCACCCTCGCGCTTATCGGCTGTGGCCTCCTCGCGGCCGCCGGCGTCACCGGGGCGATGGCCGAGGCGACGACCCTGGACGCATCGACCGACGGCGAACCGCCGGTGGACTCGCCCCCGGCTTCGATCGTACTGGGGACGGACGACGAACTGACCGAGGAAGCGTACCTCGAGCCCGTCCCCGAACCCGGCGACAGCTACTTCGAGGCGGAGGCGACCGACGGGAGCTGGATCAGCTACGTCAACCCGCGCGACGAGTACCGCGATCCCTACCTCGGCGGGGGTTCCGGAAAGATCTGTGTCACCCTGCTCAACGAGCGCGGCGAGCCGATCGTCGGCGAGAGCGTCCCCGACACGACCGTGACGGTTCCGACGGGGGAGTCCCTCGAGTGGCACACGGCGGCCGACCCCCTCGTGGTCGAGTACCCGCTCACCGCGGCGTACGAGCGCCCCCTCGACGCGGACCAGTTCGGGACGAACCCGGAGCTCCCACAGGGTGACGGCTACCTCGACAGCCACTGTCTGGAGCTGCACGGACTGCCCGAGGACGGTACCGTCGAGTACGGCGAGGCCGAGATCGACGGCGAGGCCGCCGACCGGATCGAGGTCGTCGGCTACCACCAGCAGGCACACGAGGCCTGGGACTCCGACGTCGACCCGATCGACGACGCGACCTCCTACGCCGAGGCCGGCGGCGGCTGGACCTACCGGACGGACGGCTCGCACGGACAGGCCGTGGTGGTCCTCCAGCTGACCGGTGAGGAGGCCGACGACGGGACGGACGGCGATGGGGACGACGGAACGGGCGACCATACGGACGACGGGACGGACGGCGATGCGGACGACGAGACGGGCGATGACGCCGACGACGGGACGGACGGCGATGCGGACGACGAGACGGGCGATGACGCCGACGACGGGACGGACGGCGATGCGGACGACGAGACGGACGACGACGCCGACGACGGGACGGACGACGACGCCGACGACGGAGCGGACGGCGATTCGGACGACGGAGCGGCCGACGATGTAACGGGCGACGACGCGGAGGGCAGTACCGGGGCGAACGGTGACGGCGGTGCGACGACGGACGATAGCGACGACATCGAAGACGACGGGGCGGGAGACGCCGATCGGATTCCCGGCTTCGGGCTCCTGCTCGGGGGTATCGCGGTCGCCGCCGTCTTGATGTCCCTCCACGTGAGGCGACGAGAAACGTAGCTCCCCGTCAGCCGTCCGCCAGCACGCGAACGACCCTGGTGGCCGCGTCGTCGTCGGTCTCGACGGTCACGGGAAACTCGACGTCGGTCTCGACCGGGTACGTCCCGTAGCCGAGAGTCGCCTCGACCGTCGACTCGGCCGGGACGGTGACGGTCTCGGCGTCGACCCGCTCGTCGCCGACGATCAGGCGCATCTCCCGGTCGAGATCGGTCGATCCCGGGTTCTCCACCGTGGCATCGACTTCCAGCCGTTCGCCGGCCCGGACGGGCTCGTTCGTTCCGACGATCCCGACCTCGACCGCCGGCCCGTCGGCGAGGACGCTCACGGCAGTCCGGTCGGTGTCGTCCGGCGAAGCGACGACGACGGAAAACTTGACGTCGGTCTCGACCGGGTACGTCCCGTAGCCGAGGGTGATCGTGGCCGTCTCCCCATACCCCAGCGAGACGGTCTCGGCGTCGACCCGCTCGTCGCCGACGACGAGTTCGACCTCCTGGCTCCGATCTCCGGCCGTGAGCATCCAGGAGTCGTCGGTCATCTCGACTGTGACCTCGAGGCGGTCGCCGGCTCGAACCGGCGCGTTCGTTTCCACGATCGACACCGAAAAGGGCGGGCGTACCGTCGGCCCCTCCCCGTCGACGACCTCGCTGACGCGACCGTCCTCGGTCACGGCGAGAAGCCGGGAGGGGTACCCCGCCTCGATCCAGTGGGGTGGCTCGGGGAACGCGAAACGGGCGCTCGCCTCCCGGCCCTCGGCCTCCTCTACGAA
>LKNG01000104.1 GCA_001564115.1 Natrialbaceae archaeon Tc-Br11_E2g8
CGGTGAACGCGATCGCCCGTGCCAGCCCGACGACGCCGCGGCTCCGGCTGTTGAGCAACTCGAGGACGAACAGGAAGGCGATCCCGAGGAAGTAAAACGGCTCGGGGACCGCGGTGCCGAGCTCGCTCGGTCCGTCGATCGCGAGCACGCCGTAGTACGCTAGCGCGAGCAACACGGCCGCGATCAGCGTCATGGTGAGCCCGTAGCCGCTCGCGTTCTCCGTCGTCGGCGCCGCGAGCCCGGATCCCTCCTCGGCCGACATGCGCTCGGCTACCCCGCTCGGTGGGTTAGTTAACCGGAGCTTTTCGATCGTCGTTATCGACCGGGGCCGTTCGACTGTCGTGGTCGATCGAGACCGATCAGAGGTCGAACCGCTCGGCGGCGGTCTCCATGTCCTTGTCGCCCCGTCCGGAGAGGTTCACGAGGATCCGCTCGTGGTCGCCGGCCTCGGCGAGCCGGATCGCCCGGGCGACGCCGTGGCTCGACTCCAGGGCGGGGATGATCCCCTCGGCCTCGCTGAGCTCCCGGAACGCCGCGAGCGCCGCGTCGTCGGTGACGGCGGTGTACTCACACCGTCCCAGCTCCCGGAACATGGCGTGTTCGGGGCCCACACCGGGGTAATCGAGGCCGGCGGAGACCGAGTGGACCTCGACGTCGTCGTCGATCACCCGGGTTTTCATCCCGTGGATGACCGCGTCCTCGCCGGCGGCCAGCGGCGCGGCGTGTCGATCCGAGTCCGCGCCCTCGCCGCCGCCTTCGGCCCCGTAGAAGGCGACGTCGTCGTCGCGAAAGGCGTGAAAGAGCCCGATCGCGTTCGAGCCACCACCGACGCAGGCGACCGCGGCGTCGGGCAGCCCCCCCGTCCGCTCTATGAACTGTTCGCGGGCCTCCTCGCCGATGACGCTCTGGAACTCCCGGACCATCCGCGGGAACGGGTCCGGCCCGACCGCGCTCCCGACGAGGTAGTGGGTGTGGTCGACGGTTTCAGCGAAGTCCTCCAGCGCCGCGTCGACGGCGTCGGCGAGGCCGGCACCGCCCCGGGTGACCTCGTTCACCGTCGCCCCCATCAGCCGCATCCGGAAGACGTTCATTCGCTGGCGCTCGACGTCCTTCCGACCCATGTAGATCTCCGTCTCCAGACCCATCATCGCCCCGGCCATCGCCGTCGCGACGCCGTGTTGGCCCGCGCCGGTCTCGGCGATCAGCCGCGGCCGACCCGCCTCCTTCGCGAGCAGCGCCTGCCCGATGGCGTTGTTGATCTTGTGGGCGCCGCCGTGGAGCAGGTCCTCGCGTTTGAGGTAGATCTCCGCGCCGTAACGGTCGCTTAAATTCCGTGCGTGATAGAGCGGCGTCGGCCGGCCCGCGAACTCCGCGAGCAGCTCGCGAAACCGGTCGCGAAAGCCCTCGCTCCGGCTCAGCTCGTCGTACGCCGCCGCCAGCTGCGAGAGGGGATCGAGCAGCGGTTCGGGAACGTGTCGGCCGCCGTATCCACCGAATTCTCCATCGGCCATGGTGGGCCTACAGGGCCGGGTGAAAAGTACGTTCCGTAACGTACACGATCGATCGGCACGGTCGGTTGGCGTCGCCGACGGCTGGCGAGCCGAGGTTGAGTGATTTTGATGAGTGTCCGATAGCTACTCGATCCGATGCCGACCGATTCCGATACAGGCGGCCACGATTGCCCGTTCGAGGGGTTCTCACTCCCGCTGGTAACTCACCGAAACCTACCAAAGCGTAGACAGGAAAGCTTATAGCCGCCCTTCGGACTCCTCTGACGTATGGACGACGATCCACACCGACAGACCGACGATCGCCTCCCGAACCGCCTTGCCGTCGAGGGCACCGGAACGCCCGCGAGCTTCGAAATCACCGTCGACGGCACCGTCGAGGTCGAACGAGCGGAATCGCCCGCCGGCGCCCCCGTAGTCTCCGGGAGCGCGGTCGAGGGTGCGATCAGCGAGGGGACGGTGTGGCTGCGCTTTTCCGGTGCGGTGGTCGACGCGACGGTGCGAAACGGTGGCGCCGTGGCTGACGGATCGTCCGCCGACCCGGAGATTTACGTGGTAGAGTGACCGTCCGGAACGCGACACGGGGAAGCGACTGTCCGGAACGCGACACGGGGAAGCGACTGTCCGGAACGCGACACGGGGAAGCGACTGTCCGGAACGCGACACTGGGAAGCGACTGTCCGGAACGCGACACGGAGAACTCACTCCGACTGTCGACGCGGTTCCGATTCGACGGCGGGCCGGCCGGCGAAACCGTCACGCCAGCAGGATACCCGCCGTGAACATCACCATGACGAGGAGGAATATCCCCGTCGCGACCAGTAACCGTAGGTATCCGATTCGCGGTGTCATCTCCATCCCCCGGAGCCACGTGTCGGTGGCTCGAACCCCCAGGTTCGAACTCCCTTGGCGCCCCGTCGGACGCCGCGGGCTCCACCCGGACCTTGGTCCGCGATCGTTATAAGAATACTGATCGTTCCGGGCGAAACGGACAGTACCACCGCCCTGACCGTATCTTTCGGATATTTCTATTGGAAACTAAAACGACGTTCCGTGCCACTCGAGTCACGGCGCGTGACCGCCGCTCGCGGCTCGACTCGTGGCCGTTCGCCACCTTTGTCACTCCGTGGGCGTTCACTACCGTGGCCGTTAGCTACCTGTGTTACTCGAGTTCGGCGAACAGGTCGTCGACGTCGCCGTCGAACCGCTCGAGCAGCGTCCGGACCCGCTCGCGGCGCTCGTCGTCGACGCGCACGTGGACCATCCCCTCCCCGGGCTGGCCGTAGACCACGCTGGCGCCGTCCGGGGCGGCGAGGATCGCCGGCAGCACCGCCAGATCCTCCTCGCCGTCGACGAGGATCGTGACGGGGTCGTCCGCCCGGAGGGCGTCCACCAGCGCCGAGACCAGCCCCCGGGTCAGCGTCGCCGGGGGGTTGTCGACCTCGCGGTCGACGTCCTCGGTGACGGCCCGTTCGATCTCGCGGTCGACGACACCCCGCTGGGTGCGTCCGTCGACCACGGCGACCGCGGGCTGGCTCCCGGCGTCGAGCAGGTGGTGGGTGACGACGTCGCCGACGGCGACGACCGGCCGGCCCGCTTCGGCCAGGAGGGCGTCCGCGTCGGTCTCGATCGGTCCGAACGGCGTCTTGAGCTCCCCTCGGAGCCCCTCCGGGAGGGTCACGAGCACGTCGTCGGTCGCGTGATCGCCAGTCGTGTGATCGTCGGCGTGGTCGTCGGCCATCGGTCGATCCGGCTCAGCGGACCTTCAGCGCGTACGCGCCGGCCTCGGTGACCTGCATCTCGGTGGCGATCTCGCTCTCCTCGGGGTGGGCGATGCTCACGTAGCCCGCCCAGTCTTCGGTCAGCGAGGAGGAGCCACAGGAGACACAGGTTGCGGCGTCGCCGTCGTTGATCCGGTGACACTCCCGGCAGGCGAGACGGTTCGTCGCCATCTCACTCACCCGCCGTGGCTTCCTCGCGTCGCTCGCGTTCGTCTTTCAACCAGCCGTGTTTCCCCAGACCGGGCTGTTTCGCGGTGAGCCCGATCTTCGAGTCACGGGGGTTGCGTTCGTCGATGCTCTTGGTGACGATCCGTGCCCGGACCGCGTCGTCGACCTCGAGTGCACGGTCGGACTCGTTCGAGGAGAGCCGACCGTTCTCGCCGTCGAACGCGAGATACTCATCGGAGATCTGAGAGACGTGAAGCAAGCCGTCGACGGGGCCGATGCCGACGAAGGCGCCGAACTCGACGACCTCGACGACGGTGCCGTCGACGACCTCCTGCATCTGTGGGTCGAAGGTGACCGCGTCGAACTCGGCTTCGTAGTACACCCCCGGCCGGTTCGGCAACACGGTCCCCTCGCCGACGTCGTGGACCTCGGTGACGGTGACGACGCTTCCCACCTCCTCGTCCATCCGTCCTTCCAGTTTGTCCTGGAGCAGTCGCTTCACCAGCCCGGGCGTGACGTCGCCCAGCTCCCGCGGCGGTACCTCCACCGTGTCCTTCAGCCTGACCCGTTTGTACATCTATGGTCGAGTGATCGCTAGGTTGTTTCTCCCGCGTAAAGCAATTACCGGTACGCCCTCCTCGAGCACCCGGTCGCGCAGCGGCAGGTCGTTCGTGACGACGTAGTCGACGACGCCCTCGCGGGCGAGTTCGACGAGCGCGTCGTCGGCGTAGGCGGCCTCGGTGTCGACGGCGAGACAGCGCTCGGTCGCCAGGTCGTGGCCGACGTTCGCCGCCGTTCCCTCGGTTCCACCGCCTTCGGAGAGCCGGCGAAGCTCCTCGAGGACGGGCTGGGGGGTGACCGGCTCGAACGCGGCCGGCCGCGGCCCGTCGCCGTCGGCCGGTGGCCGACCGGTGCCGAGAAGCCGGTCGAGCTCGTCGAACAGCCGCACGTCGAGCTCGACCGGCATCATCAGCGCGCTCGTATCGAGGGCCACCCGCTCGGTCATCTATCCGTTCAGGGTGCCGACGCCGATCAGTCGCCAGCGGGCGCCGATCCGCCGGTTGATGGCGATCTTCGCGCCCGGCTCGGCACAGACCGGTCGTTTGAGCCGGACCTCACACTCCTCCCCGCGGGCGCTCGTGACCGCGCCGACGGTCGTCGCGGTTCCGACGGTCATCATCAGCGGCTCGCCGGTGGAGATCTCCTCGACCTCCGTGCCGCCGTCGGCGCCGACGACCCGCTCTAGGAGGTCGACGCTCATCGTGAACTCCTCCCAGGTCGGTGGCAGCGTGCCGGGTGGGCCGGCGACCCGCCCCGCCAGGGCGTCGCCTTTCGTCAGCGACGGATCGAGTGCGGTGCCGACCCCGAGCAGCCCGCCGGGGGTGGCGGTCTCGACGTTCTCGCCGCCGGCTTGCAGCGAGCGGACGGTCGTCCGGATCGGCTCGTAGCCCGTCCGTCCACCCTCCTCGACCTGTCGGCCGGGGCGGATCTCGATCTCGTCGCCGACCGAAAGCTGGCCAGCGACGAGGCTGCCACCGAGCACGCCGCCGTGGAGCCCCTCCCAGGTCGTCCCCGGCTTGTTGATGTCGAAGCTGCGGGCGACGTACACCCGCGGGTCGGCGTCGGGGTCGCGGTCGGGCGTGGGGATCTCCGACTCGATCGCGTCGATCAGCAGGTCGAGGTTGACCTCCTGGCCGGCCGACACCGGGACGACGGGAGCTCCCTCGGCGACGGTCCCCTCGACGAACTCCTGGATCTGCCCGTAGTTTCGCCGGGCCCGGTCGGCGTCGACGAGGTCGATTTTGTTCTGGGCGATGACGACGTTCTCGATCCCGATGATGTCCAGGGCCATCAGGTGCTCTTCGGTCTGGGGCTGGGGAACGGTCTCGTTGGCGCTGACGACCAACACGGCGCCGTCCATCAGCGCGGCTCCCGAGAGCATCGTCGCCATCAGGGTCTCGTGACCCGGGGCGTCGACGAACGAGACGGTCCGAACCGGCTCGCTGGTCGAGCCGTCCGGACACTCCTTGGCTACGGTGAAACAGTCGGGCTCCTCGGCGCCCGGACAGCGACGGAACGTCGCGTCCGCGTACCCCAGCCGGATGGAGATGCCGCGTTTCATCTCCTCTGAGTGCTGGTCGGTCCACGAACCGCTCAGTGCCTGGACCAGCGTCGTCTTTCCGTGGTCGACGTGGCCGACGAGTCCGATGTTCACCTCCGGTTGTCGATTTTCTGCCATGAGACGATTAGAGATTGAATACAGCTACCTCCGTGCGCTTGATAAACCTACTGTTCTGGCCTCGCGTGAGCCCCCAGCCCACACCCTCGATCCGCAGCCCTCCGCGTGGAGCCGGCCCGAAATTTCCCCCGCGGAGCGAGCGGTATCCCGTTGGCGTCCGCACGGAGCGAGCGGTGTCCCGTTGACGTCCGCACGGAGCGAGCGGTGTCCCGTTGACGTCCGCACGGAGCGAGCGGTGTCCCGTTGGCGTCCGCGCGGAGCCAGCCGCGACGTCCGGGGGCTTCCTCGCGGCCCGCTTCGCGACGCCGCGTCGGATCGACCGATTCTTGTCGGCGCCGGCCGTACGACCCGCCGATGGACGCGCCGCTGTGGACGGAGAGCCACGCCCCGTCGCTGTCGGAGCTCCCCCAGCCGGAGGTCAGGGAGTACCTCGAGCGGGCCGTCGACGAGCCGATCAACCTCCTGGTGCAGGGGCCGCCGGGCTGTGGGAAGACCGCGGCCGTGCGGGCGCTCGCCCGGGAGGCACACGCCGACCCGGACAACGACTTGGTCGAGATCAACGTCGCCGACTTCTTCGGGCGGACGAAAACGGAGATCAAAAACGACCCCCGCTTCGCGGGCTTTCTCGTCGGCCGGTCGGCGCTCTCGAAGCGGGAGATGATAAACCACGTCCTAAAGGAGTCGGCGAGCTACGCGCCGGTCTCGGGGAGCTACCGGACGATCCTCCTCGACAACGCCGAGGACGCCCGCGAGGATTTCCAGCAGGCGCTGCGACGGATCATGGAGCGTCACCACCGGACCACCCAGTTCGTGATCGCCACGCGCCGGCCGGGATCGCTCATCGCGCCGATCCGCTCGCGGACCTTCCCCGTCCGGATGCGCGCGCCGACCAGCGAGGAGACCGTCGCCGTCCTAGAGCGGATCGTCGACCGCGAGGACGTCGCCCACGACGCCGACGGCCTCGAGTTCGTCGCGGGCTACGCCGACGGCAACCTCCGGCGGGCGATCCTCGCCGCCCAGACCACGGCCGTCGAGGAAGGGGAGGTTACGATGGCCGCCGCCTACGAGACCCTCGGGGACGTCGGCGTGGACGGAGAGATAGAGGAGATGCTCGCGGCCGCCGAGGACGGCGAGTTCACCGACGCCCGGAAACGCCTCGACGGATTGCTCGTCGACGAGGGGCTGAGCGGCGCGGAGGTCCTCGAGGCGATCCTCGACGCCGCCCGGTCGCGGTACCGCGGCCCGGAGCTGGCGCGGCTCCACCGCCTGGCCGCCGACGTCGAGTTCGCGATGGGCGAGGGGACGAGCGACCGGCTCCACGTCTCCCGGCTACTCGCGGAGCTCGGCCGGGAGGAACCGACGGCTAGATCGTGATCAACACCGCGCCGACGACGATCATCGCCGCACCGACGACGACGCCGCGGGTCACCCGTTCGAGGTCCCTGAGGAACACTGCGGCGAAAAGCAGGGTGAAAAAGGGCGCGGTCGCCACCAGCGGATCGACGATCGCGATCCGGCCCTCCTCGAGTCCCAGCGCGGCCATGAGCGACAGCATCGCGACGGACGTGAGCAAGCCGCTGACGGCGAAGTACCGGTAGCTCTCCCGGGGCATCGAGAGCACGTCCGTCCGGCCTCTGGCGAGTACGTACGCGACCAGCGCCACGAGTCCCGCAGTCTCGTTTATCGTCACCGCCTCGAGGGCGGAGATGGGCGTCTCGAGCATCCCGTACCGGCGGGCGACGTTGGCCACGGCGAACGTCGCCGCGGCCGCGATCGGCCACAGCAGGTCCCGGGCGGTCCACCCCTCCAGGTCGCCCCCGCGGGAGAGCGCGAGCACCGAGAGGCCGGAGACGAGGATCACGATCCCGACGGCCGTCACCGGGCCCAGTGGCTCCCCGAGGGCGGCGAGGGCGATCGCCGTCGCGAACAGCGGCCGCGTGCTCAGGATGGCGCTGTTGAGGCTCGCGCCGACCCGGTCGACGCCGACGAAGATCGCGATCCGGCCAAGCGCCGTGCCGATCACGCCGGCGCCGACGAACACCGCGAGCACCTCGCGGGTGAGCCCGGCGAACGCCGCCCCGCCGAACAGGAAGGCGACGGCCGCCCAGTAGAGGACGAGCTGGACGACCACGACGACGAGCGACGCCTGGACGGCCCCGCCGCCGGCGGCCATCCCGCGCTTGTCGAATATCGGGGCCATCCCCCACAGGATCGCCGGCAACAGCGCCAGTGTGAGCACCTCGACGGTCGCGCCGGTCACCGCCACCCCTCCCCACCTTGACGGCTACTCATCGTCCCCCCTGGACGGCGGATCCGCCTCAACGTTCCGGTCGACCGATCCGCGACGGCCGATCAAAAAACATGAACATTTATTACAGACGGGGCGAAAGGGGGGTGTACCGATGTCGGTCGTACACGTACCGAACTGATTCTCCCCGACCAGCACCGGCCGGCGACTACACCGAACACGACCGACATGAGCATCCACCACCCACACACCCGACCCGAATCGAGCACGGATCCGACGAACACGGCGGCTTCGCGTACGTCCGACGCCACGACGGCCGAGACCGTGACGACGGAACCGGCCGATTCGACGGCGACAGCTCCTACAGCGACGGAACCCACGACGACCGGTTCCGCGACGACGGACTCCACGGCGATCGAACCGACGGCGACCGGCTCCGCCACGGCGACGACCACCGACCCCACGGCGGCTGTGGGCCCGACGGAGGGGCGGCCGAGCGCGGCGGCCGTCGGTCCGGCGACGTTCGCGACCGGCGACCGGCGGCGTCTGCGGAACCTGATCGACGGACTCAACGCCGCGTTCGTCGACACCTCGTAGGGGAATTCTCAAGCGGCCGGAGCCGGTAGGGACGTCCATGAGCGAGTCGGACGCGGGCGTGGAACTGACGGTCCGGGGGGCGGAGAAACGGGACGCCGGCCGCGGAGTCGCCCGGATTCCGGAGCTGGCCCGCCGGCAGCTGGGCGTGCTCAGCGGCGACACCGTCGTCGTCGAGGGCGAGCGAACGACCGTCGCGAAGATGTGGCCGGCCGACCCATCGACGCCCGAGACCGTCGTCCAGATCGACGCGGACACCCGGGCGAACGCCGGCGTCCACGTCGGCGACACCGTCCGGATCCGGACCGGCGACGACAGCACGATCCGGGAGGCCCGGCGGGTGACCCTCTCGCCGCCGGCGTCGCTGTCGGACGCCGAGACGCGGCTGGCCGAACGGGTCGCCGGTGGCAAGCTCCGGAACCGGCCGGTCCGGCGGGGCGAGCAGGTCCGGATCGAGGGCGTCGCCGCCGAGCCGTTCACCGTCGTCGACACCGATCCCGCCGGCGACGTCCGGATCGGCTCCTCGACGAC
>LKNG01000004.1 GCA_001564115.1 Natrialbaceae archaeon Tc-Br11_E2g8
CCTATATGTTCAGTTTAGGAATATGGGCCAGATATGCTTCTTTCAGTTCCTCTCGATCAATATGGTTATACACGTCCATTGAGTCTTGTTCACGCTTATCTCCACGAAGTTCCTTGATATATTCGCGCTTCATATCAGATCGGCGCAAATGGGTTGTAAACCAGTGACGACAACAGTGAGGAGTAAAGCGTTCCTCTAAGTTATCAGAATCTGGGTCGTGCAAACCAACCCGTTCTGCATTGTTTGTTACCGCATTGTATACTCCATTCTTCAGAAGCCGATCTCCTTCTTGGTTAATGAATAAAGCATCTGTCTCTGGGTCTTCACGCTCCCTGACTTTCATCCACTTTTTTAGATAACGAGCGCATTCGTCATCAAAAAATACGATACGATTGCTTCTCTTTGGCCTTGGTTTCAGTTCGATCAACTGGTCTTCCCACTTAACATCTGACACATCGATCAAGATTAGTTCTTTTCGTCGGATACCAGTTTTTGCTAATAGTAGTATGATTGCCTTGTTTCTCGTATTCAGCGTAGATATGATGAGGCCAGCCATTTCTGAGACGGAGATTAGTTGCCGAGATTCTTTCGCACCCGAATTATTCTTCTTTAAATATCGCTTCCGAAATGAAGGAATCAAATTTCGGTCTACTATTTCTTCGTAAACAAGAAAGCCGTAGAACGAATTAAGGGCCGAGAAATACGCATTTATCGTCCGGTCAGCAACCCCGTTTTCATTCCCTCGTCTACCGTCTTTCTCTTCCTGGAGATGATATAAGAATGACTTAAGGTCTGATTTTTCAACTTCTTCTGGTTCGAGATTTGTATGTTCAAAGAAGTAACGGAGGTTACTTTCATAAGTCGCAAGAGTTCCCTCTGAAAGACCCTGTAAGAGAGCGTCTTCAACGAACTCATCAATAAGGTCTGGTTCGGATCCCGATCTCGAACTCATTGCTATCGGATCCACCTCCAGCCGTGGACGGTTTCCTTAACTAATCCGTATTCCTCCAGCCGTTCCAATTGAGATTGAATTCCTTGGATCAACTCAACATTTTGTGAATCTACGTTTAGTCGCCGGAAAAGATCTTCAGAACGTATTGTCTCCGCCCCCTGAAGAACTTCTATGAGTTCAGTATCAAATTGACGTCTTCCCTCAAAATCCTCATCTAGGAACGGCTCAGATCGGTGCTGCTTTAGATCAGTACGCAACTTCTCAATAACCATGTCTTTTTCTTTCAAGGTGTTCTTCTGGCCTTGGATGCGTTTGTTGAGGTTTTGTATCTCTTCAGCGGCCTCCCCTGTTTCTAGAAAATCTGGACCACCTTGTGCGATCGCGTACGCTACACACGATTGGACGAATTGTGAGAGAGACATATCCGCATCATCAGCTAACTCGGTCCATTCCTCTTTTTGTTCAAGAGAGTCGAGATACACATCGACTCGTCGATCTTTGATAGTGTCTGTTTTTCCCATCTATAGCAAAGTCTACTAGTAGGGACTCCAGCATAAATTTACGGGTAAAATTGATGCTCCGTCTGGGATTTGAACCCAGGTCATCGGCTCGAAAGGCCGAAATGATTGGCCGGACTACACCAACGGAGCGGTGCCTGCGGACGGGGCTTGCCGGGGCCCAATAAAAAGCGTTCCGTTCCGCGGCCGGGTGCCGAATCCGGCCGCCTTCTCAAGGCTTTTGTTCCGGCGACGTGAGTGCCCGGACATGAAGTCGATCAGGTTCCGGGATCCGGCGGGTGCAACGCGGATGGGCGAGTTCGTCGACGGAGGGATCGAGTTCGCGAACGACCGATACGAGCTCGAGGAGGTCGACGTCTTGCCGCCCTCGGAGCCCTCGAAGGTCGTCTGCATCGGGCGCAACTACGCCGACCACGCCGCGGAGATGGACTCGGAGCTGCCCGATCGTCCGCTGCTCTTTCTGAAGCCGCCGAACGCGCTCGCGGGCCACGGCGACACGGTCACCTTGCCCGCCGGCAAAGAGCGGATCGACCACGAGGCCGAACTCGGCGTCGTGATCGCCACCCAGTGTCGGGACGTCGCCGAGGCCGACGCGATGAACGTCGTCGCCGGCTTCACCTGCGTCAACGACCTCTCGAACCGCGACGACCAGCGCCAGGAACAGAACTGGGTCCGCGGGAAAGCCTTCGACGGCGCGGCGCCGATCGGTCCAGTCCTCGCGAGTCCGGGGGAGGTCCCGCCGGACGCGTACGTCCGCTCGCGGGTCAACGGCGAACTCAGACAGGACGGCTCCCGCGAACAGCTGATCTTCTCGATCCCCGAACTGATCGCGGAGATCACGAGTTACATGACCCTCGAACCCGGCGACGTGATCGCCACGGGCACTCCGGAAGGGGTCGGATCCCTACAGGACGGCGACGAGGTCGAGATCGAGGTCGAGGGCGTCGGCACGCTCGAACACACGGTACGGATCCCCTGACCGGGACGGGGTCCCGGAGGTCCCCGCACGCGGGTGACGGCACTCGTCTCGATCACCCGCTCCTTCGAACGCCCCTACCCCCGATCAGCTCCTCTCCTCGATCACCCGCTCTCTCGACAGCCCTCCCTACGCGTGACAGAACGCCATCGCGCGTTCGATTCGGCGACGGAGGGTCTCGATACGTTCGACCAGGTCGGTGACGGCCGCGATCGCCGGATAGTCGACGTCGAGGTGCCGGTAGAAGTACTGGGCGATGTCGGGTGCGTTCCGCGGGAGCCAGCCGGTCCGGCGCCGTTCGAACAGCTCCGTCTGTCGTCGTTTGGAGATCGTCTCACACTTCGCCTCGAGGACGCCCAGGCGGGCCCGGAAGGCGTCCAGCGCGCCGAATGACTCGTGGCTGAACCGGACGGACGCGAGCTCCCCGAGCTCCCCGTCGACGGCCGACAGCGCCTCCGTCGTCCCGTGTAGGGACTCCCGCTCGACGTCGATCGAGGCGACCAACGACTCGCGGCCGGATCGGGACTCCGAGACGGCGGCCAACACCGCCCGTTTGCACCGTCGGTCGAACGCCGTCCCGTCGACGAGCGCCGCCGCGACGTGATCGTTGAACTCCCCTCTGAGACTCTCCGGGTAGCTGTCGCCGTACTCCTCCTCGTAGTGGGAGACGCTCATCACCGTCGCCCGATACGCCTCCCGGATCCGGTCGAGCGCGTTCGTCTTCGGGGCGTGGGCGACCGCCACCGGCGGGGTTCCACCCGGCACGGTCTCGGCAGTGATCGACCGGACGCGCGTCTCGAACTCCGAGAGGGCCTCGAGTTCGTCCGTGGTTCGGCGACGTTCACGCGTGAGTTCGGCGTCGGCCGTACTCAGGCGTTCGGTGACACCGGAGGAGTCCGACACGTCCATGCCGGCGCTCTCGCCAGCGTGGTCATAAACGATTATAATTGTGGTACGGTCCACTCCGGTCCCGACCGAACCGGTATATAGCCGCGCGACGGTCGGTTCGGCGGACCGAACCCTTTTCGCCCACCTCGGCCAACGGGCGTCCATGACCGTCGCGTTCGGCGCGGTGACCGTCGACTGGCTCGGCTACGCGACCGTCCGGATCGAGGGCCGAACCGGCGTCGTCGTCTACTTCGATCCCGGCCGGTACGGCGTTCTCGACGGCTACGACGCCCGAGACGGCGACCTCGTGCTCGTCTCTCACGCCCACCACTACGATCCCGACGGGATCAGAAGGGTCGCCCGCGAGGACGCGCTCGTGGTCGTCCACGAGGCCGTCGACGTGGACGCCATCGACCGCGTCGAGGAGGGCCCCGAGGAGCTCCCCTACGACGTCGAACGCGTCCGTGCCGACGAGAGCTTCGTCGTCGGCCCGCTCGATCTGTACACCACGCCGGCGCTGAACGACCCCGACGGCCCCCGCGTCCGGGCCGACGGGACGCCGATCCACCCGCCCGGAGAGGGCTGTGGCTTCGGCGTCACGGTAGACGGCGTAACCGTCTTCTGGCCCGGGGACACCGACGCGCTCGATCTCCACGCCGACCTCGACGTCGGGGTCTTCCTGCCGCCGATCGGCGGCCGGTACACGATGAACCGCCGGGAGGCCGCGGCGCTCGCCGGTGCGATGCGGCCCGGACTCGTCCTCCCGGTCCACTACGACACGTTCGAGGCGATCGAGGCCGACGCGGAGGCGTTCGTCGTCGACGTCGCGACGCGGTCGGTGCCGGTCGTCCTCGACGAGCCGTAGCTCCCCGCGTGTTTTTGCCCGTCGACGCCCTCGGTACGGCCGTGTCGGAGTTCGCGTTCGAGCTCGCCCTCTGTGCCCACCTCGAGGAACGCCGGGAGTGGCTCCTCGCCCGCCAGCTCGGCGGCGGCGTCGCCGAGCCGGGTGGACGGGTCCTCGACGTCGTCGGCGTCGTCCCCGGCCCCCAGTTCGACGACCGCGTCGCGCTCACCGCCGACGCGATCCCGACGGCGGCGATCGAGTCCGCGGTCGGCCCCGGCCGTGCCCGGTTCCCGCCGGAGGCGTTCGACTGCCACCCGGCCCGGGCACGACGGGCGACCGAACGGGCCATCGAGGCCGGCTTCTTCGAGGTCGAACGGCGAAACGGCCGGGAGTACGTCCGGCAGGTCGCCCGCTACCCCGACTGGATCGGTCGGCTCGTCGGGATCGAGAACAAACCCGACCTCGGCCGACCGGGGGACCTCCGCAAACAGCTGCGGACGGACGTGAGCCTCGCGGTCGTCGACGAGGCGATCCTCGCGACCGAGAGCCACGTGACCCGGGCACATCTCAATCGGCTCCCCGATCCGGTCGGAGTCTGGCGGTTCGACCCCGACGAACGGACGATCGAGGTGATCCGCGAGCCGACGCCGCTCCCGGTCGACGGGGCGGGGATCGAACCGCTCGACCGGCGGCCGGGCCGAACCGACCTGGCGGTCGTCACCGGAGCCGAGAAAGCCCGGGCGCGCCGGCGGATCGCCGAGCGTGCCTACGGGAAGGGGTGGCGGACGTTCGAGCTTCCCGCCTGCCGGGCGTGTGAGCCGGCTGCCGCCGACGGCCCCACGCTCCCACACTGTACCTGGAAGGGCCGGCTCGTCGATCCGGAACGCGAGTGTGGGCCGACGTGTGCCGGACACGAGCCGGCGCCGGCCCCCGACGTCGACCTCGAGAGCGAGCGCGAGCGGCTGACGCCGTGGATCGCCGACCCTACGGGCAGACGACGGCGCCAGTCAGGCCTCGATCGGTTCGGCTGAGCCGCGTTTCACTTTCGCTCCGGTCGCACAACCCCTTTCACCGAGCCGGGAGAACGCGACGGTAGATGACGCGGCTGCTACACACGGCCGACACCCACATCGGGTACCGACAGTACAACGCGCCGGAACGACGCCGTGATTTCCTCTCGGCGTTCAGGGAGGTGATCGAGGACGCCGTCGACGCCGACGTCGACGCGGTGGTCCACGCCGGCGACCTCTTTCACGACCGACGACCCGGGCTGGGGGACCTCCAGGGGACGATCGCGGCCCTGCGGACCCTCGCCGACGCCGACGTCCCCTTCCTGGCGGTGGTCGGGAACCACGAGGGCAAACGCGACGCCCAGTGGCTCGACCTCTTCGCCGACCTCGGGCTGGCGACCCGACTCGGGGACGAGCCGGAGCTCGTCGGCGACGTCGCCCTCTACGGGCTCGATTACGTCCCCCGATCCCGACGCGGTAGTCTGGAGTACGAGTTCGCTCCGGTACCCGACGACGCCGAGGCCGCTTTGCTCGTGAGCCACGGGCTCTTCGAGCCGTTCGCCCACGCCGACTGGGAGACCGAACGCCTGCTCGAGGACGCCTCCGTCGAGTTCGACGCGCTGTTGGCCGGGGACAACCACACCCCAGGTACCGCCGAGGTCGCGGGGACGTGGATCACCTACCCCGGCTCGACCGAGCGTGCGAGCGCAAGCGAGCGGGACGCCCGGGGGTACAACCTCGTCGACGTCGACGACGGGGTGGCGATCTCCCGGCGGACCCTCGAGGGCTGTCGCGAGTTCGTCTTCGTAGACGTCGAGCTCGAACCCGGCGAGGGGGTCGAGCGGGTCCGCGAGCGGGTCCGCGAGCACGCCCTCGACGACGCCGTCGTCATCGTCACCGTCGAGGGCGACGGCGAGCCGATCGCGCCAGCGTCGATCGAGGAGCTCGCGGTCGACCGGGGAGCCCTGCTCGCACGCGTGAACGACCGCCGCGAGCTCGCGGAAAGGGACGCGGAGCCGTCGGTGAGCTTCGCCGACCCGGACGCGGCCGTCCGCGAGCGCCTCCGGGAGCTCGGGCTGAGCGAGGCCGCCCTCGGAATCGACGGAACGGTCAGAGACGACGCGATCGCGGACGCCAACGTCCGCGAGACGGTCGAGCGTCGGGTCCGGGAGCTACTCGAGGGCGACTCCTCGGCGTTCGAGCCGGCGGTCGACGGAGCGGACGACGCCGAGGAGGCGACGAACCCGGTCGATGCGGACGACGGGGAACCGTCGGGGGAGGCTGACGGAACACCGCCGGACGACGGGGGGACCGAAGAGGAGTCGACGGCGGACGACGGAGGGATCGAAGAGGAGTCGACGGCGGACGACGGAGGGATCGAAGAGGAGTCGACGGCGGACGACGGAGAGATCGAAGAGGAGTCGATGGCGGACGACGGAGGGTCGTCCTCCGACGGCGACGCGACGCCGACGGACGAGGACGGACAGCTCTCGCTGGGTGATCTCACGTGAGAGTCGAGTGGCTCCGCCTGCGGAACTTCAAGTGCTACGGCGACGCCGAGCTCCGGCTCGGTCCCGGCGTCACGGTGGTCCACGGGGTCAACGGCAGCGGAAAGTCGACGCTGCTCGAGGCGATCTTCTTCGCGCTGTACGGCTCGAAGGCCCTCGACGACCGCACCCTCGACGACGTGATTACGACCGGCGAGGACGGCTGTACGGTCGAGCTCGGGTTCAGCCACGACGGCCGCGACTACCACGTCGAGCGTCGTCTCACGCTGCGTGGCGACCGGGCGACCACGACCAACTGCGTCCTCGAGGGACCCGACGGACAGATCGAAGGGGCACGCGACGTCCGCCGGCGGATTACCGAGCTCCTCCGGATGGACGCGGACGCGTTCGTCAACTGCGCGTACGTCCGCCAGGGCGAGGTGAACAAGCTCATCCACGCCTCGCCGGGCGAGCGCCAGGACATGATCGACGAGCTCCTACAACTCGGCGCACTGGAGGAGTACCGCGAGCGGGCCAGCGACGCCCGGCTGGGCGTGAAGACGGTGCTCGACGGCCAGCGCGAGCTCCTCGAGAACGTCCACGAGCAGGTCGAGCGGAAAGAACGGAAGGAGCTCACCGACCGGCTGAACGGCCTCGAGTCCCGGCGGGCCGACGTCGACGAGCGGATCGCAAACTACGAGGACCAGCGCGAGCGCGCCCGGGAGACCCTCGAGAACGCCACCGACGTGCTCGACCGTCACGAGGAGACCCGCGAGGAGCTGGCGGAGCTCGGGACGGAGCTGGCGGAGCTCCGGGAGAAGATCGCCGAAACCGAACGCGACCGGGAGGACGCGAAAGCCGAGATCGGGGAGCTGACCGACCGACTGGAGACGCTCACGGCCGAGCGCGAACGGCTACTCACGACGGTCGAGCTCGGCGACGGGAGCCCGGACGGGGTCGACGACCGAGACGAGAGCCCGGACGCGGTGGACGCCCGGATCGAGGCCCTCGAGGAACGCGACGAGACGCTCAGAGACGAGCTCGAGGACGTCCGCGTGGCGATCACCGAGGCGGTCGGCGAGCTCGAACGAGCCCGGGAGGAGGCCGACGAGCTCGAGGCCGATGCCGAGCGAGCCCGGGAGGAAGCCGACGAACTCGCCGAGACGATCGAGGCCGACGAGGAGGCCATCGACGATCGCGAGTCGAAGCTGACCGACCTCGAGACGGCGCTCGGGGAGGAACGCGAGCGCTTCGCGGACGTGCCGATCGATCGCGGCGAGGCGGCCGATCACCGCGAGGAGCTCGAGGCCCACCGCGAGGAGCTCACCGAGAAAATCGGCCGCCTCGCCGCGGACTGTCGAGCCACAGAAAACGCGATCGAGGAGGGCGAACGGCTGCTCGAGGAGGGGAAGTGTCCGGAGTGTGGCCAGCCCGTCGAGGACTCCCCACACGTCGACTCGCTGGAACGCCGGCGCGAGGAGCTCGCCGAGCTCGAGGCCGAGCTCGCGACGCTCGAAGACGACCGCGAGAGCCTCGAAGAACGGATCGATCGAGCCGACTCGCTGTGTGAAGCCGAACGCCGGATCGACCGCCTCGAGGAGCGGTGTGAGACCACCGAACAGCTGCTCGCGGAGAAACGCGAGACGGTCGCCGACCGCCGCGAGTCCCGCCGACGGCTGCTCGAGGAGGCCGAGGAGTGCGAGGCCGACGCCGCCGACATCCGGGCACGGATCGCCTCCCTGGAGGAGACCGTCGCCGACCGGCGCACCGAACTCGGGGAAATCAACCGCGAGCGCGCCGAGTTGGGATCGACCCTCGACTCGCTCGAACGGATCCGGGAGATCGACGCCGAGCGGGCCGAGCTCGAAAGTGAGATCGATCAGCTCCGTGATCGCCGTGCGGACTGGCGGACCCTGAACGACGAGCGCAGGGAGACCCTCGCCGACAAACGCGACCGGAAACGCGAGCTGGAGAGCCGGTTCGACGAGAAGCGAGTCGAGACGGCACGGACCGAGAAACGGAACGCCGAGGAGTACATCGAGAACGTCGAAGCCGAACTCGAGACACTCGAGGAACGCCGTGACGAACTCCAGAACGCGATCGGGGCAGCCGAACGCGAGCTCGAGGAGCTCTCGGAGCTGCGAGACCGCCTCGAGCGCGTCGAGAGCCGGTGTGATCGACTCGAGTCCCTCTACGAGGAAGCCGAGACGCTCCAGGCGACCTACGGCGAGTTGCGTGCGGAGCTCCGCCAGCGCAACGTCGAGACCTTAGAGCGGCTGCTCAACGAGACGTTCGATCTGGTCTACCGAAACGACTCCTACGCCGCGATCGACCTCGACGGCGAGTACCGACTGACGGTCTATCAGAAAGACGGCGAACCACTCGAGCCCGAACAGCTCTCGGGCGGCGAGCGGGCGCTGTTCAACCTCAGTTTGCGGTGTGCGATCTACCGATTGCTCGCGGAGGGCGTCGAGGGGGCCGCACCGATGCCGCCGCTGATTCTGGACGAGCCGACGGTCTTTCTGGACTCGGGGCACGTAACCCAGCTGATCGCGCTCGTAGAGTCGATGCGCGATCTGGGCGTCGAGCAGATCCTGCTGGTCAGCCACGACGAGGAGCTCGTCGGCGCCGCCGACGCGCTCGTCGGCGTCGAGAAGGACGCGACCTCGAACCGCTCGCGGCTCCGCCGTGAGGAGGGGACGGCCGTCGACGCGCTCGCCCGGAACTGACCGCGTCCGGTCCGTCAGTCGTCGGACTCGACGCGGATGGCTTCGAGCGCTCGCTCGCAGTCGTCAGTGACCCGATACCCTCGTTCGCCGTCGACCTCGATTTCGGCTATCAGACCGACGGCCCGCAGCTCGGCGAGCCGTCCGTGGAGGTCGCTCTCACAGAAGTCGTACCGGTCGAGGATCGTCCGGACGCCCAGCCCGTCGTCGGCGGCGAGTTCGACGAGCAAGCCGAGCGTCCGGTCGTCGTGGACCCCACGGAGCAGCCGGCGGATCGGGTCCGAGACGCCGGCGGCGGCCGTCTCGAGCGGGGAGGCGTCGTCGGCGTCCGCGAGGCGGTCGTTTCTGACATAACAGCTGTTGCCGGTGGCAGGATCGCGAACGAGGCTGGCGTCTGCGGAGCGTTTGAGAAGCAGGTACCGCTTGCCGTCGTCGTCCCGTACGGTCTTCATGGCTCGTCGAGTTCCCCGGTTTCGTCGCCGGCTACGCGCTCGTCGGTGGAAGTCGTTTCGGATCCCTCACCGTGTTCGGCCTCGAACAGCCGGTACCGGCGGTAGGCCATGGCGAACAGGATCGCGCCGCCGGCGACGAGCACGCCGGCACGTCGTGTCTCCCCCCGGAAAATCAGAAACATCACGCCGAGCGAGCTCGCCAGGACGGCGGCGTTGACGACGAGCACCGTCGACCAGAACGCCCGGCGGATCTCCCGTGGAACCTCGCTTTCGTCGACCTCGACGTCCGGAATCTCGACTTCCGGAATCTCCACCGAGGGCTCTTCGACCTCCGGGATCGAGAGCGAGTCGGAGTCCGGATCCCGGTACTCGGCCTCGGGATCGTACTCCTCGGGTTCGGCGTCGCTCCGATCGAACACCACTGGGCTAGGACAGACGCGGCGGCGACAAAAGGGTTGGCGTTTGCCGGCTCAGGCGAGCTCGTCGAGACGCAGCGTTCGGCTCGTCTCGACCCACGCGAGCGGGTTCTTGGCGTCGTAGAAGACGGTCCGGCCGTCGGTCTCGTAGGACTCGATCGTGTCGGTCCCTCTGGGGTCGTTCCGTTCGGTACCTCCGTCGCTCCGGCGCTCGTCTTCGGATCTGCGGGTAGACACGTCGATCACCGGACGGTGGTACGTACTACCACGGTAAATGCCTTGTCGCCGACGGGTGACACGTGTCGGCGGACGGCAACACGGAACGCCCGTCCACGAGTGGGGAAGCTTTTAGCCGGCGACTACCAATGCCGCCACCATGACCGACGAGGGGCAAGCCGGGCTCGGGGAGTTCGGCGACGAGCCCGCGGAACGGCCGGACGAGGAGGCCGTCCACGTCGCCGGCAACGGCGGACGGACGGCGTACGACGTGATCGACCCGACGGAGGAGAGCCTTCCCGACCCCGACGGCGTTCTCGAACTCGCCGTGATGCAGGTCGACTACACGGTGGTTGGCTACGGCGACGACGAGCGACCGGTGATCCACGTCTTCGGCCGGACGGCCGACGGCGAGCTCGAACACGTCCAGGTCGTCGACTTCCGGCCGTACTTCTACGCCCCTACCGAGAGCCTCGACCGACCGCCCGAGGAGGCCTACGATCGACTCACCGGCAGCCGCGAGGTCGACGCTGACGGCGAGCCCTACGAGAGCATTCGCGGCGAGCGACTGACGAAGATCTTCGGACAGACCCCACGCGACGTCGGCCAGGTCCGCGACGAGTTCGACCACTACGAGGCGGACATCCTCTTTCCGAACCGGTTTCTGATCGACAAGGACGTCCGTAGCGGACTGCGGGTGCCCGAACGACGGGGCGACGACGGCGCGATCTACGTCTCCCACGAGGACGTCGAACCCGTCGACGTCGACGCCGACCCCCGCGTGCTCACCTTCGACATCGAGGTCGAGGATCGGTCGGGATTCCCGGAGGACGGCGAGGAACCCATCGTCTGTCTCGCGAGCCACGACTCCTACGACGGAGAGTACCTGCTGTGGATCTGGGAGGCCCCCGGCGGCGAGGGGACCGTTCCGACGGCACTCGAGGGATACGAGCCGATCGAGGGGGAGATCGAACACGACGTCCGGACGTTCGAGAGCGAGGAGGCCATGCTCGCGGCGTTTCTCGAGCACGTAGAACGGAACGACCAGGACCTCTTGACGGGCTGGAACCTGGACGACTTCGACGCCCCGTACCTCCTCGATCGGCTCGAGGTCCTCGACGGTCCGGATCACGACCACGACCTCGACCCCGACCGACTCTCCCGCGTCGGCGAGGTCTGGCGAAGCGGCTGGGGCGGTCCGGACGTCAAAGGCCGGGTCGTCTTCGACCTGCTGTACGCCTACCAGCGGATGGTCTTCTCCGAACTCGACTCCTACCGGCTGGACGCCGTCGGCGAGGTCGAACTCGGCGTGGGGAAAGAACGGTACGCCGGCACGATCGGCGACCTCTGGGAGGACGACCCCACCAGACTCCTCGAGTACAACCTCCGGGACGTCGAGCTCTGTGTCGAGCTCGACCGCCAACAGGAGATCGTCCCGTTCTGGGACGAGGTGCGGTCGTTCGTCGGCTGTAAACTCGAGGACGCCCCCACGCCCGGCGACACCGTCGACATGTACGTCCTCCACGAGGCCCACGGCCGCTTCGCCCTTCCCTCGAAAGGCCAACAGGAAGCCGGCGAGGAGTACGAGGGCGGAGCCGTCTTCGATCCGATCACGGGGATCAGGGAGAACGTCACGGTTTTGGACCTGAAATGCTTCAGCGGCGACACCGAACTACTGACACCCGACGGTCCGAAGAGTATCACGGATGTTGAAGTCAGCGACGAAGTATATACGCTCGATCCGGACACGTTCGAGTGTGAGATAACACCGGTTGCCGAAACACACGAATACGAGAACCGGTTCGGTCGTCTCTACCATCTCAGCGGGAATACCCACGACCTCAAAGTAACCGAGAATCATCGATTCCTGGTCTCAAACACCCGGGGATGGGACGGACTCGAGCCGGACGACTTCGAGTTCCTCGAGTATCGGGACATCCCGGAGACCGATCGGTTCGCGTTCCCGAACCACGAACCGGTACCCGGGGCTACTCCGGAAACGTTCGATCTCTATGAGGAAGTTGAGGGAGGCTACGCAGTCGTTTACACCGACGACGATCTCCGCTCGTTCCGCCAGCGAGTGCCCGACGCGGTCGAATCGTCGCTAGACCTCGTTCACGGGTCGTCGGCTGCGATAGGCATCGAAAAAGCGGTCGGCAAATATATGCTCCCACTATCCGTGTTCCGCGAACACGAGGCGGCTGTGCGGAGCCACGCCGACGACGTTTTCCTGAAATACGGGAAGAGACATCGGGACACACCGCTGTCGTTCGAGATGACCGATTGGCTCGAGTTCCTCGGCTGGTTCGTCACCGAGGGAAGCCTCGATTACGCCAACGATCGGTTGACGATCCATCAGTCCGACGGCCCCCATCGCGACCGGATCCGGTCGCTCCTCGATCGGATGGGTATCAACTACAATGTCGATGAGCGAGGGATCAACGTCTCGAACCGGTACCTGTTCGAGTGGCTCGAGGATAACTGCGGGAACGGGTACGCGAACAAGTGCCTCCCCGAATGGGTGTTCTCCCTCGATGCCGACTATCTTTCGGGCCTTCTCGAGACGATGATCGATGGCGATGGTAGCCGGGCAGAGTCCGGCCTCGGGAAGTTCTGGACGAAAAGCGACCATCTCATGCGTGCCGTCTCGCGGCTTGCGGTTCGATGTGGACACAAGCCGACGGTATCGGAGCAAAAAGACGGAACGTGGTACGTCTCCGTCGGAAAGCGCGGCTCGTTTAACAAGTCCTCGAACGCAACCGTCGAAACCCACGAAGGAAACGTGTATTGTGTTACCACCGCGGAGAACCACGTCGTTCTCGCGGGACGGGGTGGAAACTTCCAGTGGGTCGGCCAGTCACTGTATCCCATGTGCATGACAACTGTTAACGCTTCTCCGGAGACGAAAGTCGATCCCGACACGTACGACGGGGAGACGTTCGTCGCGCCCACGGAGCCCGAACCCACACACTTCCGCAAGGAACCGGACGGCGTCATGCGGGAGATGATCACCGAACTGCTGGCCGAACGGGAGGAGAAAAAGTCACTCCGGGACGAACACGAGCCGGGTTCGAGAGCGTACGAGCAGTACGACCGCCAGCAAGGAGCAGTGAAGGTCATCATGAACTGCTTTACGCCCGACACGGAGGTGCTGACGCCGGAGGGCGTTCGAGGGATTACCGATCTCGAGGTCGGCGACGAGGTGTACTCGCTCGACCCCGAGACGATGCACGCGGAGGTGAAACCCGTCGTCGAGACACACGCCTACCCCGAGTACGACGGCGACCTGATCGACGTCGAGACCGACACGATCGACCTCCGCGTGACGCCGAACCACCGGATGCTCGTCCGGAAAGCGGAGACGAACGGGATCACCGAAGACGAGTACCGGTTCGTCGAGGCCGGCGAGCTCGACCGGGCGACGAACTACGAACTCCCCCACGACTGGGTGGGGCCAGACGGCGAGGAACTCGAGAGCGTCGACCTCACCGAGTCCGTCGACGGCGAGTACGAGGTCTGGGTCCGTCCGTCGGTTCACGGACACACGTTCACCGCCGAACTCGGCTGGACGCCCCGACGGGTGCCGAAAGCCGACGTCGGGAAGACGGGGTACGTGTTCACGGCCGAGGAGTTCGAAGAACACCGCGAGTACATCGAGGAGGTCTGTGAGACGAGCTTCATTCGTCGCGAACCCGGACGCAAGTGGATCCCACGGCGCTACGACGGCGGGGAGTTCCTCGAATTGCTGGCGTGGTTTATCACCGAGGGAAACGTCTACACGTCGACCGAGAAGCGATTCGGCGAGAACGGTCGCGGTTCGGCGACGACCGTCAAGATTGCACGGAACGAGCCGGTAGCTGCCGACGGTGGCGTCGATCACCACGCCTCGATCGGTGACCTGCTCGATTCGATGGGCGTCGACTACTACGTCGACGAGCGGGCCTATCAGGTCACCTCGAAGCTGTTCGGGGAGCTGCTGGAAGCGCTCTGTGGGACCGACAGCGCGACCAAACGGATCCCCGAGCTCGTTTTCGAGCGTTCGCGACGAGAGAAACGCCTGTTCCTCGAGCGGCTGATCGACGGCGATGGCGACCGCGAGAGGAGTTCCTGGCGGTACACGACGTCGAGCGAACGGCTCCGGGACGACGTTCTCCGGCTCTGTGCACACCTCGGCCTGACGGCGAGTTACAACCGTGATAGTGGCTCCTGGCGGATCGACGTGAGCGAGAGCTCGAAGAACACGCTCCGTATGCACCGGAGTTCCTCACGGTCCACCGCCGAGGACGGCGTCTACTGTGTCACCGTCGAGGACAACCACACCTTGCTCGCGGGCCGGAACGGCACGTTCCAGTTCGTCGGCCAATCCCTCTACGGCGTTTCGGGGTGGGATCGGTTCCGGCTGTACGACAAGGAAGCGGCGGCGGCGATCACGGCCACCGGCCGCGAGGTGATCGAGTTCACCGAGACGGCCGCCAACGAACTCGAGTACGACGTCGCCTACGGGGATACTGATAGTGTTATGATAGAACTCGGAAACGAGGTTTCGAAAGACGAAGCAATCGGCCGGTCGTTCGACATCGAAGAGTATGTCAACGAACGGTACGACGACTTCGCACTCGAGGAGCTCAACGCCGAGATCCACCGGTTCCAGATCGAGTTCGAGAAGCTCTACCGCCGGTTCTTCCAGGCCGGCAAGAAGAAACGGTACGCGGGACACATCGTCTGGAAGGAGGGCAAGGAGGTCGACGACGTCGACATCACGGGTTTCGAGTACAAACGCTCGGACATCGCCCCGATAACGAAGGAGGTCCAACACCGCGTGATCGAGATGATCGTCAGGGACGGCGACGTCGAGGCCGTCGAGGAGTACCTGCAGGGAGTCATCGAGGAGTTTCTCGCGGGGGAGGTCTCCCTCGAGGAGATCGCCATTCCGGGCGGGATCGGCAAACGGCTCGACGACTACGACACCGACACGGCCCAGGTACGGGGTGCGAAGTACGCGAACCTCCTCCTGGGGACGAACTTCGACCGGGGGAGCAAACCCAAGCGACTCTACCTGGATCGGGTCGATCCGGCCTTCTTCCGGCGGGTCGAGGCCGAGGAGGGGCTGGACGCGCGGACCGACCCGGTCTACGGGGAGTTCAAGCGGGATCCGGACGTGATCTGTTTCGAGTACGACGACCAGCTCCCCGAGGAGTTCGCGGTCGACTACGAGAAGATGCTCGAGAAGACCCTCCAGGGACCGATCGAGCGGATCCTGGAGGCGCTCGGACGCTCCTGGGAGGAGGTCAGATCCGGACAGGAACAGACCGGGCTGGACAGTTTCATGTGAACTCTTCTCGGAGCGTCCGGACTTCGTGTCGCTCTCCGGCGGAGCATTCGTGTCGCTCTCCGGCGGAGCATTCGTGTCGCTCTCCGGCGGAGCATCCACGTTTCGTGTGGGCCCTGTCGGGCTCCCGTAGCCGGAGAGCGGCTGGGGGCGATGTAACTATTTGGGGTTTCGGAGGCGCGCAAGATCTGTTTTCACGTCACCTGAGCTACGGAAGAAAGCGTAATTCGGGCGTTTCAAGGCGTTTTCGTCGAAATCGGTATCGGTTTCGCCCCCTGCCGAAGTACCGAAATCATGGAGCTTTTCTTTTTTAATATGAATATAAAACTCTAATATAGCAAATTATCTTTTCCAATACGCCACCGTGTCCGGAGGAAGACGAAACGGTTATTAGTCTCTCGCCCCACCATCGGAACGACAGAGGGTACCCAATATATGGCACGTCTCGAACTCAAGAACCTGCACGCGGAGGTAGCGGACGGCGGAGAGAAGATCCTGCGGGGTGTCGACCTCGACGTCGAATCCGGGGAGATCCACGCCCTGATGGGGCCGAACGGCTCCGGGAAGTCGACGCTGGCGAAGGTGATCGCCGGCCACCCGGCTTACGACGTCACCGAGGGCGAGGTGGTGATCCACCTCGACGCCGACGAGTTCGGCGAGGACTTCGAGATCCCCGAGGACAAACGTAGCTGGCCCCTCCTGGAGCTCGAACCCAACGAGCGCGCCGCGCTCGGCGTCTTCCTTGGCTTTCAGTACCCCGCGGAGATCGAAGGGGTCACCATGACGAACTTCCTCCGGACGGCGCTGAACGCCAAACTCGAGGAACGCGAGGAGCTCTTCGAGGAGGACGCAGACGAGGAGGACGCCGACGAGGAGGACGCCGAGGTCCCGTCGCCGATGGAAGGGCCGGCCGACGAGGGCGAGATCGGCGTCGCCGAGTTCCAGGAGATCCTCTCGGAGAAGATGGCCCAGCTCGACATGGACGAGAAGTTCGCCATGCGCTATCTCAACGCCGGCTTCTCCGGCGGCGAGAAGAAACAAAACGAGGTGCTCCAGGCGGCGATCCTCGAGCCCTCCGTCGCCGTCCTCGACGAGATCGACTCGGGGCTGGACATCGACCGACTGCAGGACGTCTCCCACGGCATCAACGCCCTCAGAGACGAGCAGGGGGCCGGCATCCTCCAGATCACCCACTACCAGCGGATCCTCGACTACGTCGAACCCGACCACGTCCACATCATGCTCGACGGGAAGGTCGTCAAAAGCGGCGACGCCTCCCTGGCCGAAAAGCTCGAGGACAGAGGCTACGACTGGGTTCGCGAGGAGGTCTACGAGGCCGCGTAACTGAATTAGACTAGGATAACGGTAATAAGTACACGGCTGTAAACACAGACGCATACAACACATGAGCTCCGAACAAGACCACCTGAAAGAGACCGACACCGAAGCCCGGTTCGACTTCAAAAAAGACGAGGCCTCCGCGTTCAAAACCGACAAGGGCCTCACCGAGGAGACGATCCGGCTCATCTCCGAGGACAAGGACGAACCCGACTGGATGCTAGAGCGGCGCCTTCGCGCGCTGAAACTCTGGCAGGAGATGCCGATGCCCACCGACTGGCCCGGCCAGCCCGACCTCTCCGAGGTCGACGTCAACGAAATCGTCCCCTACATCCGCCCGGACGTCGACGTCCGCGCCGGCGTCGACGACTGGGAGGAACTCCCCGAGGACATCAAAGACACCTTCGACCAGCTCGGCATCCCCGAAGCAGAGAAAAACGCCCTCTCGGGCGTCGGCGCCCAGTACGAGTCCGAGATCGTCTACCAGAACATGCAAGAACAGTGGGAGGAGAAAGGGGTCGTCTTCTGTAACATGGACCAGGCCGTCCAGGAGTACCCCGAGCTCGTCAAAGAGCACTTCATGACCACCTGTGTCCCCCCCAGCGACAACAAGTTCGCCGCCCTCCACGGCGCGATCTGGTCCGGCGGCTCGTTCGTCTACGTCCCCGAGGACGTCACCGTCGAGATGCCCGTCCAGGCGTACTTCCGGATGAACTCCGAGGGAATGGGCCAGTTCGAGCACACGCTCATCATCGCCGAACCCGGCAGCGAGGTCCACTACATCGAGGGCTGCTCGGCGCCCAAATACTCCGCGTTCAACCTCCACTCCGGCGGCGTCGAGGTGTTCGTCAAAGAAGACGCCCACGTCCAGTACTCGACGGTCCAGAACTGGTCGAAAAACACCTACAACCTGAACACCAAACGCGCGATCGCCGAGAAAAACGGGACGATGGAGTGGATCTCGGGCTCGATGGGCTCGAAAGCGACGATGCTGTATCCGTCGACGATCCTCAAGGGCCGGGGCGCGACGGACACCCACATCACCATCGCCTTCGCCGGCGAGGGCCAGGACATCGACACGGGGGCGAAAGTCTACCACAACGCGCCGAACACCAAATCCACCATCGAGTCGAAATCGATCGCGAAAGACGGCGGCCGCACCAACTACCGCGGGCTCGTCCACATCGCCGACGGCGCCGAGAACTCCTCGACCGCCGTCGAGTGTGACGCGTTGATGTTCGACAACGAGTCGACCAGCGACACCATGCCGTACATGGAGATCGAGGAGTCGAAAGTCGACGTCGCCCACGAGGCCACCGTCGGCAAGATCGGCGACGAGGACATCTTCTACCTCCAGAGCCGCGGGCTCGACGACGACGACGCCAAGAAGATGATCGTCGCCGGCTTCATCGAACCGATCACCGAGGAGTTGCCGATCGAGTACGCGGTCGAACTCAACCGGCTGATCGAACTCGAGATGGAGGGAAGCCTCGGGTAACTCCCGAGAACGATACATGAGTACGCAGCTACACGCAAATCTCACGGCGGAGCAGGTACGACAGATAAGCGACGGGCTCGGGGAACCCGAGTGGATGCTCGAGATCCGTCTGGACGCCCTCGAGGCTCTCGGCAGCCTCGAGATGCCGAAGGTGATCCGGACGCCGGGTCGGGACTGGACGAACCTCCACGACCTCGAGTTCGAGCGGCTCGTCGATCCGCTGAACGCCGCCGAGAGGAAAGACCAGGTCGGCCCCGACGAGGTCGAGGTGCTCGGCTGGGAGGAGGCCATAGAGTCCCACGAGGAGCTCGTCCGCGAGCGGTTCGGCTCGATCGTCGACCCCCAGGAGAACTACCTCACGGCGCTGTCGACGGCGCTTTTCAGCACCGGGACCGTCGTCTACGTGCCCGAGGGCGTCGACGCCGAGGACGTCACCGTCCGCACCGAGATGAACTCCCGGTCGCTTTTCAACTACACGCTCGTCGTCACCGAGGAGTCCTCGTCGGTGACGATCCTCGAACGGCAGTCGACGGGCGAGACGGACGTCTCGGACGGCACGGGCGGTGAAGCCGCGAGCGACGAACGCTACTACAGCGGCATCGTCGAGATAGCCGCCGGCGAGAACAGCTACGTCCAGTACGGCACCCTCCAGAACCTCTCGCGGGAGACGTACGGCTTCTCCGCGAAACGCGGGGAGACGGACACGTACGCGACGATCGACTGGATCGAGGGCAACATGGGCACCCAGCTGACCAAGACCGAGACGTCGACGCTGCTCTCGGGTGACAGCTCCGAGACGCGGATCGTCGGCGCCTTCTTCGGCGAGGACGACCAGCACTTCGACATCGACCTGAAAGTCTGGCACCGCGCCGAGCACACGACGGCGGACCTCGTCACCCGCGGCGTCACCGACGACGTCGCCCGGTCGGTGTACGAGGGGGTCCAGGACGTCGGCCGGGACGCCTGGGACACGAGCTCCTACCAGCGGGAGAACACGCTCATGCTCTCCGACGAGAGCGAGGCCGACGCCTCTCCGAAGCTGATCATCAACAACCACGACACCGAGGCGAGCCACTCCGCGACCGTCGGTCAGGTCGACGCGGAGGACCTCCTCTATATGACTTCCCGTGGCATCCCGCCGCGGCAGGCACGGAACATGCTCGTCGAGGGCTTTTTCGTGCCCGTCCTGGAGGAGATCGAGGTCGACGAGCTTCGTGAGGACCTGGAAGGGATCGTCGCCGACCGGCTCCGGAACTGAGCCGGCGACGGCGCAAAAGACTTAACAGCTGTATCCCGCTACAGTAGGTTAATGGCTTTTGAGGAGCTGCTCGAGGATCCGGTGATACAGAAGTACTTACACGAGCTGGTCGGCCCGACGGGGATGCCGGTCGCGGCGGCGCCGCCAGACGGGGAGGTGACCGACGAGGAGCTCGCCGAGGAGCTCGACCTCGAGCTCAACGACGTCCGGCGGGCGCTGTTTATCCTCTACGAGAACGACCTCGCGAGCTACAGGCGGCTTCGCGACGAGGACTCGGGCTGGCTCACCTACCTCTGGACGTTCGAGTACGAGAACATCCCGGAGAACCTCCGCGAGGAGATGTACCGGCTCCACGACGCCTTGGCGGAACGCCGGGAGTACGAGCGCAACCACGAGTTTTACCTCTGTGAGATCTGCTCGATCCGCTTCGAGTTCGGCGAGGCGATGGACTTCGGCTTCGAGTGTCCGGAGTGTGGCTCGCCGGTGGAGTCGATGGAGAACGACCGGCTGGTCCACGCGATGGACGAACGCATAACGGAGCTCACAGAGGAGCTCAACATCGACGCCTGATGGTCGTACTCGCGACGAAGGTCTACGTCGAGGGCGGGGCCCGCGAGCGGGCACTCGACTCGCTGCGCTCGCTCGTGGGCAACGAGGTCGGCGAGCTGTCCGTCGACGTCACAGTCGAGCTCCGGGAGGACGGGTTCCCGTCGGTGACGGTGAGCGGGGAAGACCGCGTCGTCGCCCGGAACGTCCTCCGGGAGGCGTTCGGCGAGGTGGTCGCGGAGTTAGAGGACGGCGAGACGTACGTCGGCACCCTCGAGTCGTGGGGCGAGGAGGGGTTCGTGCTGGACGCCGGCGAGCCCGTCCGGATCCCCGCCGACGGGCTCGGGCTCGGCCCCGGCTCGCCGTCACAGATCCGCGACCGGTTCGGGCTCGTCCAGCATCTCCCCATGCGATTCGTCTACGACGAGGGAGGCGATTCCCGTCTGGCCGACGCCGAACGGGACCGTCTCTACGGGTGGACCAGAGGCGAAAACGGCCGTCTGAACGTAAACAGCGCGACGCGAGCGGAGGTCCGGGCGACGCTCAACCGCGCGGGCCACGCCAGGGACGTCGTCACCGTAGAGCGCCTCGGCTTGCTCGAACAGAGCGTGATCTGCACCCCGGACACCGATCCGCCGGGGCTGCTCGCGAGCGTCGGCGAGTACCTGCCCGCGGAACTGCGCTGTGTCGTCCCCTGAGATGAACCGACGACTCCTGCTCGCGGCGGTCGCGGTCGCCTTGCTGGCCACGACGGCCGGCTGTAGCGCGATATTCGGCGGCATCTCCGAGGAGGCACTCGACCGGGAGGCGGAGTACGACGACCTCCTGGAGCGAGAGGCCGACGTCGTGATCGACATCGAGCGGGGCGGGCTGCTCGGCGGCGGGGAGTTTCGTGCCGTCCACGATCTGAACGACACCGCCCAGCTCTCTCTGTACCGATCGACGTTCTACAGCGACAACGCCTTGGACGTCGAGGGGGTCCGGTACTGGTACCCGAACGGGACGATGCTCACCGGTTCGGAGCTCGAGGTCGACCAGAGCCGCTCGAGTACGGAGATCGTGGTTCCGGACGGCAACGGGACGCTCGCGTACACTGGCGAGGCGAGCGGACGGACGTTCCAGCTCGAGGCGTTCACCCACGGCTCCTACGAGGTGCTGGTCCCCGAGGGGTACCGGACGTCGAACTTCCTCTTTGGGAACGTCAACCCCGGCGGCTACGAGCGGGAGGTGATCGACGACCGGGAACAGCTGAGCTGGGAACACAACGATTCGGCGATCTCCCTGCGATACTACCTGCCCCGGGATCTGGTGTTGTTCGTCGGCGTCGTCGGCGTCGTGGCGGTCCTCGGCGGCGCCGGTATCCTCTACTACCGCCGGCAGGTCGAGCGGCTGCGCGAACAGCGCGAGGAGATGGGCCTGGACGTCGAGATCGAGGACGACGACTCCGGGCCGCCGGGGTTCGGCTAGAGCCGCCGGCGAAACGCCATGAGCGGGGGTCGAACGGTGACGCTCGTCCGGAACTCCCGAGCGCTTAAACGCTCCCGGCGATTATCGGGTGGCATGCAGCATGTGAAGATTCCGCAGGAGCGCATCGGCGTTCTCATCGGCGAGGGCGGCGAGACGATGCGCGAGATCGAGTCCCGCGCGGAGGTGCGACTCGACATCGACTCCGAGAACGGATCGGTGGCCGTAGAGAGCGTCGGCGACCCGGTGCTCGGGCTCAAGGGGCCGGACGTCGTCCGCGCGATCGGGCGCGGGTTCGCCCCCGAGGACGCCCTCGGACTCCTCGCCGACGAGATGATGATGTTCGACGTCGTCGACGTCGGCGCCGCGGCACGGAACAAGACCGACCTGACGCGGATGAAAGGCCGGCTGATCGGCGAGGACGGCCGGACCCGGGAGCTGATCGAGGAGCTCTCGGGGGCCTCCGTCGTCATCTACGGCACCACCTTCGGGATGATCGGAACTCCCCAGGAGGTCGACGTCGCCCGAAACGCCGCGGAGATGCTCATCGACGGGGCACCCCACGGCGCGGTCTACTCGTTCCTGGAGGAGAAACACACCGAGATGAAACGCGCCGGGCTGGAGTACCACCGGTTCCCCGGCGGCGACGCCTGAGAGCCGGCCACGCCCGAATACCGTATATATACTCCACACGGACCCGAACGCCGAACGCGTGACTGCGCCCCCATGTGGTCGATTGACACGACGTGGAGCGCAGCTTTTATATAGAATAGCAATCAATCAACCGGTGACCATGGCACAACAGATGGGCAACCAGCCCCTCATCGTTCTCTCGGAAGAGAGCCAGCGCACCTCCGGGAAAGACGCACAGTCGATGAACATCACGGCCGGGAAGGCGGTCTCCGAGGCGGTACGGACCACCCTCGGCCCGAAGGGGATGGACAAGATGCTCGTCGACTCCTCGGGAAACGTCGTCGTCACGAACGACGGCGTCACGCTCCTAACGGAGATGGAGATCGACCACCCGGCGGCGAACATGATCGTCGAGGTCGCCGAAACACAGGAAGACGAGGTCGGCGACGGGACGACGACCGCGGTCGTCGTCGCGGGCGAGCTGCTCAAACGCGCCGAGGAGCTGCTCGAACAGGACATCCACGCGACGACCCTCGCCCAGGGCTACCGACAGGCCGCAGAACGCGCCCGTGAGGAGCTCGACGGGTTCGCGACCGACGTCGACGCCGACGACACGGAGATCCTCCAGCAGATCGCCGCGACGGCGATGACCGGCAAGGGCGCCGAGAACGCGAAGGAGTTGCTCTCCGAGCTCGTCGTCAGCGCCGTCCGATCGGTCGCCGACGAGGACGGGATCGACACCGAGAACGTCTCCGTCGAGAAGGTCGTCGGCGGCTCGATCGACGAGTCCGAACTGATCGAGGGCGTCATCGTCGACAAGGAGCGCGTCTCCGAGAACATGCCGTACTTCGCCGAGGACGCGAACGTCGCCATCGTCGACGGCGCCCTCGAGGTCAAAGAGACCGAGATCGACGCCGAAGTCTCGGTGACCGACCCCGAACAGCTCCAGCAGTTCATGGACCAGGAGGAGGCCCAGCTCCGGGAGATGGTCGACGCGCTCGTCGACGTCGGCGCCGACGCCGTCTTCGTCGACGGCGGCATCGACGACATGGCCCAGCACTTCCTCGCCCAGGAGGGCATCCTCGCCGTCCGACGGGTGAAAGACTCCGACGCCAAGCGCATCGCGCGTGCCACGGGCGCGAAAGCCGTCTCGAACGTCGAGGAGATCACCGAAGACGACCTCGGTTTCGCCGGCAGCGTCGCTCAGAAGGACATCGCGGGCGACCAGCGGATCTTCATCGAGGACGTCGAGGACGCCAAAGCCGTCACCCTGATCCTGCGTGGGGGAACCGAACACGTCATCGACGAGGTCGACCGCGCCATCGAGGACTCCCTCGGTGTCGTCCGCACGACGATCCAGGACGGCAAGGTCGTCGCGGGCGGGGGCTCCCCCGAGGTCGAGCTCTCCCTCGAGCTGCGCGACTACGCCGACAGCGTCGGCGGCCGCGAACAGCTCGCGATCGAAGCGTTCGCCGACGCCTTGGAGATCATCCCGCGGACCCTCGCGGAGAACGCCGGGCTCGATCCGATAGACTCGCTGGTCGAGCTGCGCAGCGCCCACGACGGCGGCCAGGTCGCCGCCGGGCTTGACGCCTACACCGGCGAGACGGTCGACATGGGCGAGGAGGGCGTCTACGAACCCCTCCGCGTGAAGACCCAGGCGCTCGAGTCGGCCACCGAGGCCGCGGTCATGCTGCTCCGGATCGACGACGTCATCGCCGCCGGCGAGCTCAAAGGCGGGAGCTCCGACGACGACGATGACGAGGACATGCCCGCCGGCGGCCCCGGTGGCATGGGTGGCGGCATGGGCGGCATGGGCGGCATGGGTGGCGGCATGGGCGGCATGATGTAAGGCCGGCCACCGACCGTCGAACCGTTCTCCGGACGCCCCCCGTCGGGGACTGCACTCGCTTTACCATCCTTTGCAGTTCGAACGATATCGTTCAGCAGCTTCGAGGCGGCGCTCCCGGGCTCGACTCGCGAGCGACCGACGATCGTTCGGACCACCAGAACGGGCCGCAGGCTCGTGAAGGGAGCGGGCTTCCGATACGTTGGATACGGGACGAGTGGGTCAGGGGTAACGCGGGACGCCGGTCGAACTCCGTCGGGGGTGGCCGGGGCTACGGGCGGGCGGGGGTAGCGTAGAAAGCGCTCAGTTCTCCTCGTCCTCGTCGTCCTCGCCGCGGGCGAAGGCCGCGGCCTCCGCGGGGCCGTCCGCCGTGGCGCTCGGTCCTTCGATCAGTGACTCGAAGTCGTCGACCTCGTCGTACTGGTCCTGGTAGACGAGCGCGGCCTTCCCCAGCGCCGTGATCTCGTACAGACCCGACCGTTCGGCGGGGCCGATCTTCCGGACCAGTCCGTAGTCCTCGAGGACCGGGAGTCGTGTGTTGATGTTCTTTCGGCTCTTGCCGGTGTGAGCGGCGAGGTTCGTCGCGACGTTCCGACCCTTGGCCTCGAGCTGCTCGAGGATCAGGAAGTCGGTTGGCTGTCTGAGTTTCACGGGCGTTCAGTTCCTCCGTGGTACCGTCTTGTTTCCGATGGTAACTAATACTTTCGGCTCCGCCACGGATACTATTACCAATGGTAGTTACGACCGGTATTTTTAAGTGAGTCGGGTGTGAAGCCGTATCCGGGCGTGGACGGAGGCGATCCCCCTTCCCCACACCGGTCGACACCCGTCGGAGACGACCCCCCCACCCCCACCGACGTCGACCGACCCCAAACTCCGCCACCCCGTTTTGATACGTCCGTGAGCGGACGCTTGGCGTTCCCTTCGGCCGGAAGGCTACGGCACGGTACCGTGACTCCGCCGCGGAGAGGGGACCGTCCGTGCCCGACTCCCTGACCGCCCGGGGAGTGCCCCCGGACGGTCCGTACGGTACCGACGATCGCTCGACCCGAAGAAACGATCCCGAAAACCTTCAGAACGATCCGTATCAGTTCGTCCGAGCGGGCGGGACGAGCATCACGTTCCCGTTCGCCCGCGCGGCGACGTCCTCCGAGACGCTCCCGAGCAACAGCCGTCGGAGTCGGCTGTGTCCACGCGAGCCGATCAGCGTGGTCGTCGGACGGTGGTCGGCCTCCGCGGCGAGGATCTCCGTCGACGGATCGCCCCGGCGGACGTCCGTCCGGGTCTCGATCCCCCACCCCTCCAGCCGGTCGGCGAGTTCGGCGAGGTGGGTCTCCGGCTCCCTTTCTTCGGGGACGTCCGGATCCTTCGGCGTCCGGACGTGGACGAGCGTCGCCTCGCGGGTCGCGTGACGCAGGTACGAGAATGCCTCGAACGCGCGTTCGGCGTTCTCCGAGAAGTCCGTGGCGTACAGCATCCGCCGGAAGAGGTAGGTCCTGACGACGTCGGGGTCGTCGGTCCCGCGTTCGACCCTGTTTATCAGAAGCGGCGTGACGGTCGTCCGGGCGAGGTTGCGGGCCGTCGAGCCGATCACCCGGTTCTCCAGTGGACTCTTCCCCCGGGAGCCGACGACCGTCAGGTCCGCACCGACCGTGCCGGCGATGCCGATGATCCGCCGGTGGGGGGTCCCCCGGACGACGTGGCTCTCGACGGCGAAGCCGGCGTCCTCGATCACCCGCCGGTACCGCTCGAGGGCACGCTCGCGACGGCGCTCGAAGTCGATACCGGGCATCCCCGAGTGGACGTTCGAAGGGATCACCGTCACCAGGTGGATCTCCTCGACCCCGATACATTCGAGACAGCCGAGTGAGGTCTGACTCTCGATCGCCGCCTCGCTGGCCGCCGAGAGGTCAGTGGCCAGTACTGCCTTCATATCCCCGGTACGGGCCGGGCGTATAATATTGTTTTGTTTGCCCAATACATCACCCGTGGATCGGTCCCCTCGGGTGGCGAGCGGCGACGCCAGCGGTTCCATCTGTGGCGTCGAGGTGGCGAGCGGTCGCGTCTACCGGTTGGAGCCGCGATTGCACGTGGTACACAAAATTCTTATAACGCCGGGGTGCGTACGTGCGATCCAGACAATGGCAGCTTCGATGTCGGAGTACCTCCAGCAGGACATGCAGTGTGAGGGGCTGTTGGAGTGTATCCACGGGCTCAAACAGCTCGACAAGGAGTGCTTTCGGGCGCTCGTCGAGAGCGAGGAGCCGCTGACGATCGACGAGGTCGCCGACCGGGTCGATCGGGAGCGGTCGACGGCGTACCGATCGATCCAGCGGCTGCTCCAGGCCGGGTTCATCCAGAAAGAGCAGGTCAACTACGACCAGGGAGGGTACTACCACGTCTACTACCCGACGGATCCGGAACGGATCGCCGACGACATGCAGCGGATGCTCAACGACTGGTACGCGAAGATGGGCCAGCTCATCCAGGAGTTCGAGGACAAGTACGCCCGTGAGGTCGACGGGCTGGCCGCCGAGAGCTAGAGGAGCGCACCGCCGTCGACGGCGACCGCCTGGCCGGTCACGTTCGGGTTGCTCGCGAAGTAGACCGCGAGCTCGCCCATCTCCTCGACGGACTGGTCCCGTCCGAGCGGGATCAGCGAGTCGACGCTCTCCTCGTAGGGCCGGTCCATAAACGGCGTCAGGACGTTCTCCCACATCGCCGTCTCCACCACGCCCGGACAGATCGCGTTGACCGTGATCGAGAACCGCGCGAGCTCGGCGGCCATCGTCTCCGTGAGCCCGAGAACGCCCCACTTCGAGGCACAGTAGTGAGCCAGGCCGCCGAACCCCATCCGGCCGGCGATCGAGGAGACGTTGACGATCGAACCACCCTCCCGATCTATCATGTGCGGGGCCACGGCCCGCGAGACGAGAAACGTGCCCTTGAGGTTGACGTCGATCACGGCGTCCCACTCGGCCTCCTCGAGCTCCCCGAGGAACCCGGCCGTGATGATCCCGGCGTTGTTCACCAGGACGTCGATCCCGTCGAACTCCTCGATCGCCGCCTCGACCGCCTCCTCGACGGCCGCCGCGTCGCTGACGTCACAGTCGTAGGCCGCCGACCGCCGGCCGAGCGCGTCGATCTCCGCTTCGAGCTCCCGGGCCGCCTCGTAGCCCCCGATCTCGGTGTCGCCGTACTGGTTGTGAGCCGAGCCGAGGCTGTCGGTGTCGACGGCGGCTACGTCCGCCCCCTCCCTCGCGAGTTCGAGCGCGATCCCCCGGCCGATGCCGCGTCCGGCCCCCGTGACCATCGCCGTCCGTCCGTCGAGCGCGTCCGTCATGGACCACCCTCCCACGATTCGCCACAAAAACCCACCGTGAGGGGGATCCACACACCCTCCCCGATCGGTTTCCGCGCGATGGCCGATCCCGGCCGTCGGTCACTCCGTGAGAACCGAGACCGAAACCGCCGTCTCCCCCTGGACGTTCTCGCTGATCGGACACCGCCGCTCGACCGCCTCGGCCCACTCCTCGAGGCGTGCCCCGTCGGCGTCGCTCTCGACGTCGAGGGTGAGCCGGACGTCCTGGAAGCCCGCGGGTCCGTCGGTCCGGTCGCCGCGGTACTTTCCGTAGTCGATGTCGCCCTCGACGGTCGCCGTCAGCGACTCGATCTCGAGGTCCATATCCATCGCCACCATCGTCCCGGTGGAGTTGAGACAGGCGAGAAGCGACCCCAGGAAGTACTCGACGGGGCTTACGTCCTTGCCGACGACGAACTCCGCGTCGCCGGTGTCCACGCGCATCCGTTTCGGGCTCAGTCGGGTGCCGGTCAGCGTGTACGTCGACAGTTCGTCCGCGTCTTCCGATGCCATGTTCGGACGGTCGACCGCCCGGGCCATAACGGGTTCGGAGTCGATCCGAGCACGGTCGAGAACGGCGTGATCCGGAGCACGCGGTGTCGACACGGGACGGACGCGCCCTCGATCCCGCCGACGGCTCAGAAGGACGTCCCCAGCGCCTGCGCCGCCCGGCTCGCGGTGTCCCCCAGCAGCTCGATGTCGTCGGTGAACACCTCGACCGCGACGGTGCCGTCGAAGCCTGCCAGTCGCTCGGTGACGATCCCGTACTCGATCTCGCCGGCGCCGATCGGGAGGTGGGTATCCCCCCGGCTCCGGGCGTCGTGGACGTGGAGGTGGCTGACGAGGTCGCCGTACCGTTTCGCAAAGCGCTCGACGCCGTCGTTTCCCGCCTCCATGTAGGCGTGGCCGACGTCGAAACAGACCGGCGCGTCGACCTCGCGGGCGAGGTCGCCGAGCACCGTCATCGGCAGGCCGCGTGGCTGGTGGCCCACGTTCTCGACGACGACCTCGACGCCCTCCGCCCGGCCCGCCTCGACGATCCGCTCGAGCTGGTCGGCGAACGCCGGCCGCAACGACGTGTCGTGGGGATCCCGGGCCGTCCCGTGGAGGACGGCCTTCTCGGCGTCGAACGAGCCCGCCCACGCGAGCAGCCGCCGGAGGTGGGCGACGATCGCGTCGTTGATCTCGGTGGCCGGCGTCACGACCTCCTGGCTGAACGGCAGGTGCACACAGAGGTCGGACTCCGTCGACTCGAGGGCCGCCTCGAGGGCCGCCTCGTCGACGTCGACGTCGCCCTCCGCGAGGCCGAACTCCACGAACGAGAACGGCTCACCCGTCGTCTCGATCCGTTCGACGGCGTCCCCGACGGTGACACCGATCTCCATACCGGAGCCTCGCGGCCGGGTGCCAAAACCCCTTCGAGACGCGGTGTCCGGCTGGCGCCGATCGTCAGGGTGCGTCCGACGACGTGGAATCGACCACCGTGTGCGTGGTCGCGAGACCGATCACCGGGGAGCGTCCGGGGCCGCGGGGTCGATCAGCTCGACGGGGTGGCGCGGTTTCCGGGCGAGCAGGTCGTCGAGCTGTTTCGTACAGGAGGTGCCACTGGAGACGACGATCCGGTCGCGGCTCTCCGGGGTCGTGAACTGCTCGCGCAGCCGGTCGCCGACGTCCATCGCGAGCTCGTAGTACTGGGACTTGTAGCCGAACGAGCCCGCCATTCCACAGCACTCGACGTCGCTCTCGCGGACATCGTAGCCGAGCCGTTCGAGGGTCGCGGTCGTGTACGGGTCGAGGCCGAGGGTCCGTTGCTGACACTGGGCGTGGTAGGCGACGGCGGCGTCCCGGCCCGAGAGCGCCGCCGGATCCGCCCCGTTTTCGAGACAGCCGTAGACGTACTCGAGGATCTCGTAGCTGTTCCCGGCGAGCCGCTCGAAGGAGGCCTCGGGGAGGAACCGCTCGTACTCCCCCCGGAACATCGCGAGGTCGGAGGGCTCGATGACGACGACGTCCCGGCCGGCGTCGAGCTCCTCGGCCAGGGCCGCGTAGACGCGGCTGGCGGCGGCGTCGGCCGTCGAGATCATCCCCTGGGAGAGCGGGGCCCGGCCGCTTCCCGGGACCGGGGGGATCCGGACGTGGACGTCGAGGGCCTCTAAGACCCTGACGGCGGCTTTCCCCCGGTCGACGTCGACGTAGTTGGTGTAGACGTCGGGGTAGAGGACGGCCTCGCGGTCGACGTCGGCCTCGCTGGCTTCGGACGTGGCGCGTTCTGCGCGGCGTCTCGAGGTCGCCACGCCACCTCGAGCC
>LKNG01000105.1 GCA_001564115.1 Natrialbaceae archaeon Tc-Br11_E2g8
CGGGTGCCATCCTCTCGGTCGAACTCGCCGGCCCCGCGACGGCCCACGCCGACCTGGCGTTTCTCGCCATCGCCGGCACCCTGCTGGCGGCGTTGCTCCGGACCGTCCTCATCCCCCAGGACGTCCCGGTGGTGATGCTCTCGGTCGGCCTGTTCGTGTGGCTGCTCGGTGCCCTCGACCCCGCCCTCGTCGGGGAGGGGCTCGCGGCCGCACTCGCCGTGACCCTCCTCGTCGGGACGGCCTCGTACGCCGTGGGAGCCGCCTCGGTCGCCGGCATGCTCACCGGGATCCTCCTCGTTCTGTTGACGATCGTCTTCGGCGGCTACGACTGGTTCGCCGTGTTGCTCTCGTTTTTCGCCGTCGGCAGCCTCTCGACGAAGTTCCGCTACGAGGAGAAGCTCGAACGCGGCGTCGCCGAGGACAACGAGGGGGCCCGCGGCGGCTCGAACGTGTTGAGCAACTCCGCGGTCGCGCTCGGGGCCGTGATCGGCTACGCCGCGACGACGGCCGGCCTCCTCGCGGTCGACCGGTCCGGGCTGTTCCTGTTCGCGTTCGCCGGCGCGGTCGCCACCGCGCTGAGCGACACCCTCTCGAGTGAGATCGGCGGCGTCTTCGACGGACCGCGGCTGATCACCAGCCTGGAGCGCGTCGAGCCGGGAACCGACGGCGCGATCACCTGGCAGGGCGAGCTCGCGGGGCTCGCCGGTGCGACGACCGTCGCGTGCGTCGCCTACGTCGCGTTTCCGTCGGTCGGTCCGGCCGCGGCGGCGGTCGTCGTCGCCGCCGGCGTCGCGGGGATGACCGTCGACAGCCTCCTCGGGGCGACCCTCGAGGGACCGATACTCTCGAACCAGGGGGTGAACTTCCTGGCGACGCTCGCCGGCGCGGCCGTCTGTGCGCTGCTGGCGCTCGCTTTCCAGATCGTGTGAGCGAGCGGTCGTCGGACGTGTCGTCCTCCCGATCGTGTGAGCGAGCGTGGCGTCCCCGATCGCGTGTGGCGTTCCCGGCCGTGTAAGCGATCGACCGTGGCGGTCGCCGATGGCGTAGCTATTAATCCCCGTCGGGCCAACGGCCGGCCATGGCAGTTTCGAGCGCTCCCGGGAAGGTGTACCTGTTCGGGGAGCACGCGGTCGTCTACGGCGAGCCGGCGGTGCCGTGTGCCATCGAACGCCGGGCGCGGGTGAGCGTCGAGCGGCGAACCGACGAACACCTGCGCGTCGAGGCCGACGACCTCTCGATCGACGGCTTCACCGTCGAGTACGGTGGCCCGACCGACGGCGAGCCCGACGTCGCCGTCCCAGAGCCGCTCATCTCGGCGGCGATGGGCTACGTCGACGGCGCGATCGACCAGGTCAGGGAGGTCGCCGGGGTCGAGGACGTCGGCTTCGACGTGGCGATCGAGAGCGACATCCCGCTCGGAGCCGGCCTGGGCTCCTCGGCGGCGGTCGTCGTCGCCGCGATCGACGCCGCCGCCCGCGAACTCGGGATCGAACTCGAGCGCACGGAGCTCGCAGACCGGGCCTACCGAACCGAACACGCGGTCCAGGACGGGCAGGCCTCCCGTGCGGACACGTTCTGTTCGGCGACCGGCGGCGCGGTCCGGGTCGAGGGGGATGACTGTCGGTCGATCGACGCGCCGGAGCTCCCGCTGGTGATCGGCTTCGACGGCGGCGCCGGCGACACCGGGACGCTGGTCGCGGGCGTCAGGGAGCTGCGGGCCGAACACGGCTTCGCGGCGGACACGGTGGCGGCGATCGGCGACCTCGTCAGGGAGGGGGAGACGACGCTCCGGGAGGGCGACCTCGAGGCACTCGGCGAGCTGATGGACTTCAACCACGGGCTGCTCTCGGCGCTCGGGGTCTCCTCGCGATCGCTCGATCGGATGGTGTGGGCGGCCCGGGACGCCGGCGCGCTCGGGGCGAAGCTCACCGGCGCCGGCGGCGGTGGCTGTATCGTCGCCCTCGATCCGACCGACGCGACCGAGACCGCCCTCTCCTTTACCCCCGGCTGTGAGGACACCTTCCGCGCGGAGCTCGCCGAGGAGGGGGTGAAACGGCTCGAATGAACCCGACCGTCCTCAAGCTCGGCGGCAGCGTGATAACCAAGAAGGATCGCCCCGAGACCGTAGACGGAGAGCGTATAGACCGCGTGGCGGCGGAGATCGCCGCGGCGGACGGGCCGTTGGTCGTCGTCCACGGCGGCGGCAGCTTCGGCCACCACCACGCACACGAACACGGGCTGACGACGACGGCGGGCTCTCACGACGTCGCCGCGGTCCTCGACACCCACGGCGCGATGACGACGCTCAACGGCGTCCTCCGCCGGGCGCTCCTCGACCGTGGCGTGCCGGCGGTGCCGGTTCACCCGCTTTCGGTCGGCTGGCGGTCAGTCGACGGCGAGCTCTCCGTTCCCACCGGCGCGGTCGAGACGCTGCTGGGAGAGGGGTTCGTCCCCGTCCTCCACGGCGACGTGATCGCCCACGAGGGAGCCGGCGTGACGATCCTCAGCGGGGACGAGCTCGTCGTCGAGCTGGCGGTCGCCCTCGGAGCCGACCGCGTGGGCGTCTGCTCGACGGCTCCCGGGGTGCTCGACGGGGCGGGACGGGTGATCGAACGGATCGACTCGCTCTCGGCCGTCGAGGACGTCCTCGGGGGGAGCGAGGCGACCGACGTCACGGGCGGGATGGCCGCTAAAGTGCGGACGTTGCTGGCGCTCGACGCGGAGGCGTCGGTGTTCGGCGTCGAGGGGCTGTCGGCGTTTCTCGACGGCGAACAGTCGGGAACGACCGTCGCCTAGCCCGCCGACGAGAGTGACCGTCACCTAACTCTCCAGCGGGAACGACCGTCGCCTACCCCTCCGGCGGCAGCGACGTCGCGAGCACCACCGTGAACGCGAGGACGGCGGCCATCGCGAGAAACAGCCCGTCGAAAAACCCCCTGTCGGCGACGGCACCGAAGATCAGAGGGCTTGCCGCACCCCCGGCGAACACCGCGGTCCGGAGGATCCCAAAGCCCGTCCCGGCGACGTCGGCCGGGAGCGAAGCAACGAGATACGACTCCGTCGAGGTCTCGAAGCCGAGCAGCGTCCCGAGCAGGACCGACGCGACGGCGAGCCCGACGATCCCCTCGATGGCCGGGAGTGCGGCGAGGGTGGCCACGGAGACGAGGACCATCGCGAACGGCCGGCGGACGGTCGAGCGGTCGTAGATCGCCCCCGAGAGGGGGTGGACGAGCGCCGTCGAGAGGAAGTACAGCCCGAACAGCGCGCTCGCGACCGCCGGGGACAGTCCCTTCCGCTCGATGAGGTAGGTCGGGTAGAAGCCGGTGAACGCCTGCCAGACCGCGATGCCGAGGATCATCACGACCGTCCCGCGGACGACCCGTGGGCGGCGAAGCGCCGCGGCGATCCGCCGGAGATCGCGTCCCGAAACGCCGGCGTGAGCCCCCACGTCCCGGGAGGGCACGGTCAACCAGAGCGCGGCCGCGACGAGGACGAACGCCGGGACGACGAACCCGAAGCCGAGCTGCCAACCGGCGAGGACGGCGAGGAGGCCGGCGATCGGCGGACACACCGCCTGTCCGATCTCCGGGGCGGCGTTGGTGACGCCGACGGCGGTGCCGTGCTCCTCGGGGTAGACGGCGGCGATCGCGGTGAACCGGGCGATCGCGTAGAAGCCGATCGCGAAGCCGAAGACGGCCGTCGCGGCAAACAGCGCGAGCGCCGACCGAGAGACGACGACGGCGACGACCGCGATCGCCGAGACCGCCACGCTGCCCGTCAGCGTGAGCCGTTCGCCGATCCGGTCGGCGAGCACGCCACCCGGGAGCTGCCCGAGGGCGTACGCCACGAAGAGGACGGTGAGCAGGAGTCCGGCGAGCGTGAGATCGAGGCCGTAGGCCGCCCGCAGCTGTGGCAAAAGCGCCGGAAAGATCGTCCGCGCGCCGACGGTCAACCCCCAGCCGAGTGCTATCGCGAGGAGGATCGTTCCACGGCCCTCCCCGCGAAGCCCACGGAGCTGGTCGCAGAACGCGCCGAGAGAGCGAACGAACACGGTTGACGACGGTTCTCCCGACTCGAAAAAGAGCGTTCACTCGACGGAGGGTGTTGCCGGGAGCGGAGGGGTAGCTCACCCAGTTCGGCCGGCCGCGTCACTCCTCGCGTCCGACCGCCCGCGTTACTCCTCGGGTCGAACCGTTCCCTCCGGGCGGATCGTCCCCCGTTCGAGGACCTCGGAGGTCGCGGCGTGGTTCCGGGCGTACTCGACGTACCGGTCACCGGCGGTCGCCCAGCCGTCGCCGTCGACCTCGGCGATCACCTCCGCCGGGGTCCCGACCGCGAGGCTGCCGTCTGGGATCGTGGTCCCCTCGGTGACGGTCGCGTTCGCGCCGACGATGCTCCGGTCGCCGACCTCGGCGTCGTCGAGGACGACCGCGCCCATCCCGACCGTTCCCCGGCGACCGACGGTCGCGTGGTGGACGATGGCGTTGTGGCCGACGGTGGCGTACGGACCGATCTCGACGGTCTCGTGGAGCGTCGCGTTGTCCTGGACGTTCGCCCCCTCCCGGAGGACGATCGGGCCGTTGTCGCCACGGAGCACGGCACCGGGCCAGACGCTCGCTTCCGGGCCGACAGTGACGTCGCCGACGACGACCGCCCGGCCGTCGACGTACGCGGAGTCGGCGACCGTCGGTTCGACGCCGTCGAAGGATCGAAGCATGACGGAGCAAGTGGCCCGGGGATGGTAAACGCTTGTCAATTTCGACCGAGCCGTGGCTCACGCCGCCGGATGGGTGTCGTCCCGGAGAGTACGGCGCCGACGGTGGGGCGCTCGTCGCGTCGGCTGGCCGACTACCACGACCGCGGACAACCCGCGGAGTTTTTAACGTCGGAGGGAGTATGCCGTCGTAGCGAAACCCGCGGGCAAGTGCGATCGGGGTTCGGTCTACGGATCGAGCCGGGAACGGCCCTGCCGGTCGCATAGCGGGATGGCCGACGCGTAGAGACGCCGTGGCCGACGAAATCGGAGTCCGCGGACCGTTTCGAGGAGAGCCAACACGCGGCTTTCAGTGTACACCAATGGAAATCGAAATCGCGACAATTGGCGGATACGAGGAGGTCGGACGGCAGATGACTGCCGTCCGCGCCGGGAACGACGTGGTCATCTTCGATATGGGTCTGAACCTCTCGCAGGTGCTGATCCACGACAACGTCGAGACCGAACGGATGCACAGCTTGGACCTGATCGACATGGGCGCGATCCCGGACGACCGGGTCATGTCCGATCTGGAAGGGGACGTACAGGCGATCGTCCCCACCCACGGTCACCTCGATCACATCGGCGCCATCAGCAAGCTCGCCCACCGGTACAACGCGCCGGTCGTGGCGACGCCGTTTACGATCGAGCTGGTCAAACAGCAGATCGAGGGCGAACAGAAGTTCGGCGTCGACAACGACCTGATCAAGATGGACCCCGGCGAGACGATGCGGATCGGGGATCACGGCGTCGAACTCGAGTTCGTCAACGTCACACACTCGATCATCGACGCGATCAACCCCGTGCTCCACACGCCCGAGGGTGCGATCGTCTACGGGCTGGACAAGCGGATGGACCACACGCCCGTCATCGGCGATCCGATCGACATGAAGCGGTTCCGGGAGATCGGCCGGGAAGGGGAGGGCGTGCTCTGTTACATCGAGGACTGTACGAACGCGAACAAGAAGGGCCGGACGCCGAGTGAACGCGTCGCCCGCGAACACCTCCGTGACGTCCTCTACAGCATGGAAGACTACGACGGCGGCATCGTCGCGACGACGTTCTCCTCACACATCGCCCGGGTGACCTCCCTCGTGGAGTTCGCCGACGACATCGGCCGCCAGCCCGTCCTGCTCGGCCGGTCGATGGAGAAGTACTCCGGCACCGCCGAACGGCTCGACTTCGTCGACTTCCCCTCCGATCTCGGGATGTTCGGCCACCGAAAGTCCGTCGACCGGACGTTCAAGCGGATCATGAACGAGGGCAAAGAGAACTTCCTCCCCGTCGTCACGGGCCACCAGGGCGAGCCGCGCGCGATGCTCACCCGGATGGCCCGCGGCGAAACGCCGTACGAGCTCGACGACGGCGACAAGGTCGTCTTCTCGGCACGGGTGATTCCCGAGCCGACCAACGAGGGGCAGCGCTACCAGGCCGAGAAGCTACTCGGCATGCAGGGTGCACGCATCTACGACGAGGTCCACGTCTCCGGCCACCTCAACCAGGAGGGCCACTACGAGATGCTCGACGCTCTCCAGCCCCAGCACGTCATCCCCGCCCACCAGGATCTGAAGGGGCTGTCGGGGTACGTCAACCTCTGTGAGAGCGAAGGGTACCGGATGGGTCGGGACGTCCACGTCTCGCGAAACGGGAACCTGATCCAGCTCGTCGACTGATATGACCTCCCCCGAGGCACGCGAGAAGGCGGTGCTCGAGGCTGTCGCCGAGCGCCGGGAGCTGGTCAACGAGGCCATCCCCGAGGAGCTGCCGATCGTCCGCCCGGAGCGCCTCTATGAGGCTTCCCGGTACTTGCTCGACGCCGGCGGCAAGCGGCTCCGGCCCGCCGTCTTGCTCGCGACGGCCGAGGCGCTCGCGGACGTCGAACCACTGAGCGAGCCCTACCGGACGTTCCCGACCCTGACCGGCGGGACGGTGGACGTGATGGCCGCGGCGGTCAGCGTCGAGGTGATCCAGTCGTTCACGCTGATCCACGACGACATCATGGACGACGACGACCTCCGGCGTGGGGTGCCCGCCGTCCACCGCGAGTATGACCTCTCGACGGCGATCCTCGCGGGGGATACCCTCTACTCGAAGGCATTCGAGATCATGCTCGAGACCGGCAGTCCCGCCGAGCGCACCGTCGAGGCCCTCGACGTGCTGGCGAACACCTGCACCCGGATCTGTGAGGGCCAGAGCCTCGACGTCACCTTCGAGGAGCGCCCGAACGTCACCGTCGAGGAGTACCTCGAGATGGTCGAACAGAAGACCGCGGTGTTGTACGCCGCCTCGGCGTCCCTGCCAGCGGTGTTGATGGGCGCAGACGAGGCGGTGATCGAGGCCCTCTACGGCTACGGGCTCGACGTCGGCCGGGCGTTCCAGATCAGAGACGACGTCCTCGATCTCACCGTCCCGAGCGAGAAGCTCGGCAAACAGCGAGGGAGCGACCTCGTCGAGGGGAAACGGACGCTGATCACCGTCCACGCTCGCGAGCGGGGGGTCGCGGTCGACTCGCTGGTCGAGACGGCCGACGTCGACGCGGTCACCGAGACGGAGATCGAGGGCGCCGTCGCCGCCCTCGAGGAGACGGGCTCGATCGCCTACGCCGACGAAACCGCCCGCGAGCTCGTCGAGCGCGGCAAGGAACGTCTCGAGGTGCTCCCGGACAACGAGGCCCACGATCTGCTGTGTGAGCTCGCCGACTACCTCATCGAACGGGGCCACTGAACCGCCGACATACCTGGACGTCGCCGGTCGTTTCCGGGAGGTCATCGATGGTCCCCAGGACGTCGTCGGTCGTCCCCAGGACGTTGCCGGTCGTTCCCGGGCCATCGCCGGTCGCCCCCAACGTGTCGTCCGGGACCGAAGGGTTCAACTAAGTGTAGAGTCGTCTTCCCTGAGAGGCGACCCCGAACGCCGACACACCCCGCCACCGACCGATGAGAGCCGGCCACCGTCTCGCGATCGCGTTCGCGACCGTCACGATCCTCCTCCTCGCGAGCTGTCTCGGCGTCACGCCGGGGGACGGCGAGCCCGAGCCCGACGCCGACGAGCTGGCGTTGAACGCCTCGATCGCGCTCTCGGAGGAGGCGATCGAGGGCGTCCGGACCGAAACCGTAACCGAGGACGGGGGTGAGCTACGGAACGTCACCGTGGCCGTCACCGAGGCTCCCCCCGACCGGTCGGACGTCGAGGTGCTCCGGGCCGAGCACGTCCCGGCTGAGGGGGATCGGACCGTCATCGACGGACCGGTGATGTGGTCATACGACGCCGGGGCCGAAGAAGCCGAGCGGGTCGAGACCGAGCCGGACCACCACTGGCTGAGCGACACCGCGGAGTTCGGATTCGTCCGGGGTCCCGACCTCGACCGGTACGACGTCGAGTACGTCGGAACGGAGACGGTCGGCGACCGGGAAGCCCACGTCGTCGAGATCGTCCCGCCAGAGGAGGTCGTCGTCGAGCGGTCGGTGGACGTGCTCGTCGGTCAAACGGAGTATCGCCTCCCCGTCCGGACCGACGACGAGCGGGCCGACCGCGTCGCCAGCGAGCGGTGGTGGATCGACGCCGAGACCGAGTATCCGGTCAGACAGGAGGTGACGGTGAGAGACGCCGACGGCGAGCCGATCTCGACGGCCACACGCGAGTACGAGGAGCTGACAGTCGACCCCGAGTTCGAGGACGACGCGTTCACGTTCGAGCCGCCCGCCGACGCCGAGGTGATCGAACGCGACACCGTCGAACGGGAACGCTTCGACTCCGTGGCGGAAGCCGAGGCGTTCCTCCCGTTCGAGCTTCCCGACCTCGATCTCCCGGACCGGTACGAGTTCGACGCGGCGATCGTGACCGACCCCGAAGAGCCCACGACGGTCTCGTTGCTGTACGTCGACGAACACCCCGATTCGGTCAGCGTGACGGTCTCCGTCGACCGCGAGCCGCCGCCGGACGAGGACGTCGTCGACGAGGGGGTCGGAGCGGTCGACGGCACGCTCTATACGGGCGCGTTCGGGGCGGCCGTCTACTGGGAGTGTGAGGACTACGCCTACAGCGTCCTCGGGCTCGAGGATCCCGACCGGCTGATCGAACTCGCCGAACGGATCGGCTGTCCGTAGCCGACGACTCAGCGCTCGATACGGGGGTCGAAACCGTCCGCGGCTTTTTGCGGTGGCTGGCGGTAGTGGTGGTATGGAGAACGGATCGCGATCCTCGCGACGGCGGTTTCTCGGCGGGGCGGCCAGTGCCGGTCTCTGCGCCACGGCGGGCTGTCTCGACGCGGTCCTCGGGACCGGAAGCGGCGAGATCAGCC
>LKNG01000106.1 GCA_001564115.1 Natrialbaceae archaeon Tc-Br11_E2g8
CCCGCTCCTGGTTGCCGCGGTAGCTCGGCGCGGGAAACTCCGCGAAGATCCGCTCGGGGTTCACCGGTGAACGTACGCGACGGTCGCCGTAAACCCTCCGGAGTCGGACGGTCCGGAACGTGTCGACGGTCGCCGGGTCGGCGTCTCCCGGAGGAGCTGCAGTACCCTTTCGGAGAACGCCCGCGAAACGGGCCGTATGAACGACTCGGAGCGAGATGGAAAGATCGACGACGACGAGCGGAGGGAACTGCTCGAACGCATCGCCCGACAGAGCGCGACGATCGGGAGCGAGCTCCCCGAGACGATCACGGTCGGCGACGACGAGCTTCCCCTGGAGGAGTTTCTGATCGAAACGCGGAACGTAGAGGGGATCCCGGCGGAGGCGAAACCCGCGGTCAGGGAGGCGAACCGACGGCTCGTCGCCGAACGCGAGCGGCTGGTCGAGCGACTCGAGTCCGAACCGCTCGGCCGGGAGGAGGCCACGGCGGTAGCCGAGACGATCGTCGGCATCGACCGGGCGACGAACGCCCTCCGGAGCCTCCGGGGGGAGGGGTTTGCCGCGGCGACGAACAGCTCGACGATCGACGATCACAAACGCTGGCTGAGCTTCCTCGACGCCGTCAGGCGGTGAGCCACGTGACCTCCCCAGCGGTCAAGCCCCCGGAGCCCCTATCGTCGCCGGATGACCGACGCCGAGGATACGTTCCGGTGTGGGACCTGCGAGACACACGTTTCCCGCGAGGAGGCCCGACGGACCGAGACGATCGGGGATCTCGACCCGAAACGGTGGCAGACGCTGTGTTGTCCCCGCTGTGGAAACCGACTGAAGACCGTCTACGTCGGTGACGAGTGAGCAGCCACCGCAGCCTCCGTCGGCGACGAGTGATCAGCCACAGTAGCAGTTGTCCTCCGGGCAGAACGTCGGCTCCCGGTCGCCGACGGTCAGGCCGAGACCGGCGAGGGAGGCCCGGAGCCGGCCGAGGGCGTCGCTCTCCGGACGGGCAGTTCCCCCGACGGCGCCGGTCGGCGCCTCGCCGGCGTCTACGGTCCCGACGAGCTCCCGGTCCGCGATCACCGCGACACGGTTTTCGGTCTGGACGGGGACGTACAGCTTCTCGCGTGCCGGCCCCCACGCACCCGACAGGGCGCTCCCGCCGACGTCGAGGACGCGATCGACCGCCCGCCTCTCGAGGTCGATCACCGTGACGGCGTCGGCACCGGGGGTAAAGAGATAGGCGGTCTCCCCGTCGGGATCGACCTCGCTCGTGATCGGCGCGGCCGGGAGGCCGTCCTCGCGGGTGATCCTGGCCAGCTCCTCGGGGGCTTCGGGGTCGGAGACGTCCCAGATGCTCTCGGAGCCAACACGCGGGACCGCCGGATCGGGGCCGAGCTCGCCCTCGCCGTTCTCCACGAGCAACAGCTCGCCGTCCCAGTCCGCCGTGGCCATAAACGGGAGGACGTCGCCGTCGCCGGCGGGCTCGCCGACGTCGACACGCGTGGCGACCTCGAAGGGGTCGACGCGGACGACGGCCAGGCTCTCGTCGGCGATCTCCGGGACGAACGCGAACTCGCCGTCGGGCTCGGGGGTCACGTCACAGGGACCCGTGTAGCCGACGGCGAGTTCGCCGGTCACCTCGCCGAACGCGTCGCTTTCCGGGTCGGCGTCGACCCGGACGACGGCGTGGTCGTCGGGTTCGTCCGGCTCGGGATCGAGCGTCGTCGTCCCCCCGGCGGCGACCAGGAGGTGACGCTCGTCGGGGGTCAGATTCGGATAGTTCGGCCCGAGGCCGGTCTCGACGGCCGCGAGCTCCGAGAGGCTCCGTGCGTCCAGCGCTTTCACCCCGCCGTCGACGTTGAGCCAGAGGACGTCGTACTCCGACTCCACGCCCGTGCCGTACTGGTTGGCGGGGAACGAGGCGGTCGTCCCGATCTCGACGGTGCCAACGGGCTCGTCGTCGACGGCGTCGATCGCCGTCAGCGTCCGGTCGGCGGTGTTGAAGACGTAGACGGTCGGGGCACGTTCGCCGCCGTCCTCCCCGGAGAGACAGCCCGCGAGGGTCACCCCGGCGGCGGCCGCGGACGACCCCAGCAGCCGACGGCGGTCGACGCCCGCCGCGAACGGGTCGATCCGCCGCGATCCGTCCGGATCGGTCATGTGTCGACCACGGGCCCTGCGGACATAATCGGTCGGCCGACGTTCGCGACCGGTACACGACCGGCGACGATCGAACGGTGGCCCGGACACCCGTCGACGGGATCGGATCGCGGGCGTCGACGGGATCAAGTCGGCGTCGACCGCCTTCGTGGCGGTTCCGGACCGGCGTCGGCCGCCTTCGCGGTGGCGCCGGGCCGACGGCGTCACCCTCCCTCGGAGCCGAGGGCCTCGACGTCCGCCGGCTCCGGCTCGTCGGGCAAGGCCTCGATACACGGATAACAGAGCAGCTTCGTCGTCCCGTCCTCGAACTCGAGGCTCAACGCCGTGCCGTCGCTGCCGTCGCGCTCGCCGAACGTCCAGAGGTTCGCGACGCCGCCCGCGACGGTCACCTTCCGGCCACAGCCGTCACAGAAGGCTTTGCCCATACTGGAGGTCCGCTCCCGTCGGACAAAGGCATTGTCCTCGGTGAATTATCTGACCGCGATGATCGGTCGTCTGGCGGCTCGTACACGCGGCGACCGTCCGATGATCGAACCTTCGACGGCCGTCCGTCCGGCGACTCGGCCCACGGTGACCGTCCGGCGACCCGACCCCCGACGGGAAACAGCCATGCCCCCGCCGTCCGAACGCCGAGTGGATGCTAGAAGACACGACGGCGTTCGTGACGGGAGCGAGCCGGGGAATCGGCAAGGAGATCGCGTTGACGCTGGCCGATCACGGGGCCGACGTCGCGGTGGCCGCCCGGAGCGACGCGATCTACGACGTCGCCGAGGAGATCGACGGGGCGGCGCTGGCCGTCGAGACCGACGTCACCGACGAGGAATCGGTGAGCGCCGCGATCGAGCGCACCGTCGACCGTTTCGGCGGGCTCGACTGTCTGGTCAACAACGCCGGCGTCGCCGGCCCGATCGCGCCCGTCGAGGAGATCGACCGCGAGGGATGGGACCGGACGCTCGCGGTCAACGTGACCGGTCCGTTTCTGGCGGTCAAACACGCCTCCCCGCACCTCCGGGAGAGCGATCGCGGGAGCGTCGTGACGATCTCTTCGGTCACCGGCAAACGCCCCAGCAGGGAGCGAACGCCGTACGCGACGACCAAGATCGCCGTGATCGGGCTCACCCGGACGCTGGCGATGGAGCTCGCCGACGACGGCGTCACGGCGAACGTGATCTGTCCCGGCGCGACCGAGAGCCCGCGAATCGACCGGTTCGTCGACTCCCACGCCGAGGAGACCGGCCTCGATTACGAGGCGGCGAAGGCGGATCTCGGGCTGCTCGACAACGCCCTGGAGACGCTCGTCGGCCCCGAGGACACCGCCGAGCTGGTCGCCTACCTCGCGAGCGAACACGGCAGACACGTCACCGCCCAGGACATCAACGTCGACGCCGGCAAGATCTGGTACTGACGGCGGAAACGGTGTGGCGGCGCGGTAGCGCCGGACGGCGGAGAACGCACCGTCGTCCGCTCACTCGGCGTCGGACGGCTCGACGGCCGGGAGCCGGAACACGACCTCGGTCCCGGACGGCTCGACGTCGCGGATCTCCACGCTCCCGCGGAGACCGGTCATCACCCACTCCATGATCCACAGCCCGACTCCCTGGCCGTGAGCCAGCGGTGTCTCGGTGCCCTCCGTGATGACCTGTCGCTCGATCTCCGGGATCCCCGGCCCGTCGTCGGTGACCAGGATCCGAACCCCCTCGCCGTCCTCGGCCCGCGTCACCGAGAGCTCCACCGTCGGGGAGTCGGCGTGGCTGACCGCGTTCTCGACGGCCTCCCCGAGGGCCAGCTCGAACATCTCGACGTCCGGAAGCCGGAGCCGTCCGTCGACGTCGACGGTCACCGAGATCTCGGCTCCCGGATACGTCCGTCGGTACTCCCGGGCGAGAGACTCGACGTGTGCCGGCTCCCACTGGCGGGGTTTGCTGGTCCGGTTCGAGAGCGAGCGGATCTTCCCCGCCCGCTCGGCGATCCGCTCGATCTCGGCCGTCTCCTCGCGGATCACCTCGACGGTCGCCCGCTGTTCGGGGGAGTCGAGCTCGGCCTCGAGAAGCTCCGCGTAGCCGTCGATGATCGAGGCCGCCGTCCGGAGGTTGTGTCTGAGGATCCGGTTTAGCACGCTCAGGGTCTTGTTTCTGAGCGCGTCGTCGGTGACGTCCCGTTCGATCCCGACGAAGTGGGTGATCTCGTCTCTGTCGTCCGTGATCGGGACGATCGTCGCCCTCGCGCGGTACTGTTCGCCGCCTTTCGTCCGGTTCAGAAACTCCCCCTCCCAGATCTCGCCGCCTGTGATCGTCCCCCAGAGCTCCGCGTAGAACGTCCCGTCGTGTCGATCCGATCGGAGGATCCGTGGCGTCCGTCCGATCGCCTCGGCGGCGGCATAGCCGGTGATCCGTTCGAACGCGGGGTTTACGTACGTGATCGTCCCCTCCCGGTCGGTGACGACGATCGCGTCGTCGGTGACCTCCGCGTGTCGCTCGAACAGCGTCTTCTCCCGCTCGTGGAGTTTCGCGTCGGTGACGTCCCGCTGGTAGCCGAGGTAGTGGCCGACGTCCCCGGTCTGGAGTTCGACGGGGACGACGGTGACACGGTTCCAGAACAACGTGCCGTCCTTCCGGTAGTTGCGCAACTCGACGGTGACCGGCTCCGCCGCGTCGATCGCCCGCCGCAGCTCGGCGACGGGCTCCTCGCGGGTACCGGCCCCCTGGAGGAGCCGACAGTTCCGGCCGAGGACCTCCTCGCGGGGGTATCCCGTGAGCTCAGCGAAGCCGTCGTTCGCGTAGACGAGCGGGTTGTCGGGCCGGGACGGATCCGAGATCGTGATGCCGATCGGCGCCTCGTCCATCGCCGGAGCCCGGAACGATCCGACGGCCGGCGTCCCGCCGGACGCGGGCAGAAACGACGTCTGGAGCCGGTCGCTACCCTCCCACCGAACCCGCGAGGTCACGGCGATCACGTTCCCTCCGGGCGCCCCTCGAAGCGAGACCGTCGTCCCCAGAACGGGGGCGTCCCCGGAGTCGACCCGCTCGAACTGCGCTACGAGCGGGTCGCGAAACTCCGGCGCGACCAACCCGCTCAGCGACCGTCCGGGCAGTTCCCGGCGCGATCCGGCACCGACCAACGCGAGGAACTGCCCGTCCGCATAGCGGATCTCGTCCCCGGCGTGAACGACGACCGATCCCGGAACGCCGTCGCCGATCATGTGCCACCGTGAGCCTCCGGCGGTATAACACCGGCGGTGACCGCCGAACCGCCGGAGGTCGTCTCCCGACGTGACCGCCGGGACCCCTTCCCGACGTGACCGCCGGGACCTCGCTCCCGGCTCAGCAGGCCGCGTAGACGACGTGGACGTTCCCGCCGGGGCCGACGTGGACGTCGAGCCCCTCGGCGCCGTATCCCGTCAGGACGCCCTCCCCGAACTCCGAGGCGAGCAAGGCGGCGGCCACGTCGTCGGCCAGCGCCGCCTCGTCGTCGTAGGCGTCGATCGGTTCCGCTACGGTCCAGAGGGGCTCGACGAGGGCGGTGTCACCCGTGCAGGCGGGGTCGAACTCGCCGAGTGGCGGCGGGGAGCCGGGATCGTCGTCGGTGTACTCCTCGACGACGAGGACGGCGTTCAGGTAGGCAGCGAAGCCGGCGAGCCCGTCGTCGTACTCGCGGCCGTCCCCCGCGGCCCGCTCGGCCTCCAGGCGGTCGTGGACCTCGCTCTCGACGAGCGCCAGATCGAGGTCGCCGGCGATCGACGCCTCCCCCGGCGCGTCGGGCGGCGCCGGGGAGCCGATCCCCGGGACCACCGAGAGGGGGACGATTCCGGCAGCGAAGAGGACGATCACCAGCCCGACGACGGCGAACGCCGGCAGGTACGGCTTCGCGACCTCGAGCCAGCTCGGCGCGTCGAGCTCGTCCTCGATGCCGGCGTACTCCTGTTCTGTCTGCTCGAGGTCCGGGCCACCACAGCGGCTACAGGGAGGGTTGTTCCGCATGTGCTGGCGGCCACAGTCCGCACAGATCCAGATGTACTGGGTGCCGGTGTCGACCGTCTCGATGTCGGGTTCCTGGACGATGGCCTCCTCGAAGGAGCCGTGGCCGCAGCTGTCACACGGCGGCTCGTTCTCCTCGTGGGGTTTGCCACACCACTCACACCGCCACTTCACGGTACAACTGCGTGACCGCGGGCGTATAAGCGTACTGAAAGGGGGTGTCGGCCCCGATCACCGCCGAACCGGGACGCCCCGCTCTTCGAGGTAGGCTTTGGTCTCCTCGATGGAGTACTCCCCGAAGTGAAAGATCGAAGCCGCCAGGCCGGCGTCGGCGCCGGCCTCGGTGAACACCTCGTACATGTGCTCGGGGCCGCCACAGCCCGAGGAGGCGATCACGGGCGTGTCGACGGTCTCACAGACCGCACGCGTCAGCGGGAGGTCGTAGCCGTCTTTCGTCCCGTCCCGGTCGATGGAGTTGACGAACAGCTCGCCGGCGCCGCGGGATTCGACCTCCGCGGCCCACTCGAGGACGTCGACGCCGGTCCCCTCGCGGCCACCCCGTTTCGTACACTCGAACCAGCAGGACTCGCCGTCGACCTCGACGTACCGTTCGCCCTCCCCGTCGAACCGACGGCGAGCGTCGACGCTGATGACGATACACTGGCTGCCGAAGGCCCGGGCGCCCTCGTTGACCAGTTCCGGACGCTCCAGGGCGCCGGTGGTGATCGAGACCTTGTCGGCGCCCGCCCGGAGGGTCTCTTTGATGTCGTCGGTCGTCCGGATCCCGCCGCCGACGGTCAGCGGGATGAACACCTCGTCGGCGACCGCCTCGACGACGCCGAGCATCGTCTCCCGGCCCTCCGCCGAAGCCGTGATGTCGAGGAAGACGAACTCGTCGGCGCCGGCCTCGTTGTACGCGCGGGCCATCTCGACGGGGTCGCCGGTGTACTCGAGGTCCTCGAAGTGGACGCCGGTGTACACCGCCGGCTCGCCCTCCTCGTCTAAGTCGACGTCGATACACGGGATGATGCGTTTGGTCAGTCCCATTCGATACCGTCGGTTCTCCCCCGGAGTACTAAAGGGGTCCGAACGGGGGTTCAGGTGCCGTTAAGTGTCCGCGGCGGGAACGGCCGACCATGGCAGACGACACCGGAAGCGACGGAGGGCGGTCGACCGCACCGATGAGCGAGTTCACGAACGGGCAGGTAGCGATCGGCGTCGTCGTCCTCGCGGTGGGGCTGGCGCTCGCCTTCGGCGTCCCGCTCGTGCTCGCGGCCTAGAAGACGTACTCGTCGTCGTGTCCCATCATTCCGTCGTTTTCCAGCCCCGGCTCCTCGTCGTCCATCGGCCCGCTGGTCTTGTAGGCTTTGATACCGGTCGAGAGCAGATCCTCGATGGCCTCCTCGCGGTTGACGAACTCCCCGCGCTCGACCATCTGAGCGATCTGCATCTCGAGGTGCTCCGGTATCGTGATCTCTACTTTCGGCATCTGGATCCGCTTTCGGCAAGGGGGTATTTAGCTCTGACGGGGACCGGTACCGGCGCCGAAAGACGGCCCGTCATCCCGTCGGGTCGACCCACGCCGTCGGTTCTCACCGTCGGGTCGACCCCTCTCGCTGACGACACCGTCGGGTCGACCCCCCTCGCTGACGGCACCGTCGGGGCGGTCCGCGTCACCGACCCCCACCGTCGGGGCGGTCAGTCCCCGACAGTCCGTCGTCGGGTCGATCCCCGTCACTGGTTGCCCATCATCGAGTCGATCGCGTCCCGGATGGTCGATCCGGGCCGGGTGATCGCCTCGACCCGCCGGCGCATCTCCCGCTGGTTGAGATAGATCGCAAAGGCCAGGATCGTCGGGGGCCAGAGGCCGACGAACGTCCCCAGCCGCTTGTCACCCCGAACGAAGTAGTAGTAAAGCGACAGTGCGACCGACGCCGCCGACGCGAAGAAGGCGGGACCGAACCCCCCGTCGTCCGCGTCCGATCCGATCCGCTCCGATACGTCCCGTTCCGAGAGCCGTGTGCTCGCCATGCGTCGGGAACTCCGTGGGACGGCACTTGGTTATGTCCGGAGTATCTCACTTCGGCTCCGTTTCGAACCGGCAGGGAAACCGTTTCGGACGCGGCCCCCTCCGGGGAACGGCGGATTAACCGGCGACGTCGGCCGGCTTCCCCGCGGAAGCTCCGGACGGCCCACGACCCCCCTCGAACGCGTCGATCGAGGGGTCCGCGGCGGCTCCCTCCGTGGAGGCCCGCGATCCCAGCGCGCGTCGACTCCGGCATCCACCACCCGGCTGTCGAACCTCGGTCGAACGGCAGACATACCTGGATCCGTCCCCGACGGGAGGCCATGAGAGACGTCACGGACCTCCACGAGGAGTTCGACGGCGACCGGCTCCCACCGGGTCAACGGGAGACGACGGCGTTCCCGGTGCTCTCGAAGGGGGCGACTCCGCCGTTCGACCCCGAGAGCTGGGAGTTCACCGTCACGGGCGCGGTCGACCGGGAGCTTTCGTTCGACTGGGAGGAGTTTCGCGCGCTGCCGAGTGAGAGCCAGCGCCAGGACTTTCACTGCGTGACCGGCTGGAGCAAGCTCGGCTGTTCGTTCACCGGCGTCCCGTTCCCCGAGCTGGCCGACCGGGCCGGCGTCGACGACGACGCCTGCCACGTGCTGTTCTCGGCGCTCGACGGCTACACCACGGACCTCCCGCTCTCGGACTGTCTCCGCGAGGAGGTGCTTTTCGCCTGGTCGTTCGACGGCGACCCCCTCCCGGCCGACCACGGCGGCCCCCTGCGCGTGCTCACCCCCCACCGGTACGCCTACAAGGGGGCCAAGTGGGTCGACGGCGTCGAGTTTCTCACCGAGCGCCACCTCGGCTACTGGGAGCGCCGTGGCTACTCCGAGACGGCG
>LKNG01000107.1 GCA_001564115.1 Natrialbaceae archaeon Tc-Br11_E2g8
CGACTCTACCCGAACCTCGACACCCTTGTCAACAAGGAGCTCGTCGAGAAGGGACAGCTCGACAGACGAACCAACTACTACGCGATAACCGACGCCGGCCACCAGCGCATCGAGGACAGACGCGAGTGGGAAGAGCAGTACGTCGAGCTATAATCGTCGACCGCCCGTCGAGCTATGATCGTCGATCGCCCGGGCAAACGTCGTGAATTCGCCGAGCGACCTCATAAGGATGCCGGGGGTAGCTTTTAGAGCGTCGCCGGTCATCGTTTTCCCATGGAATCGGAGCTGTCAGTCAGGGATGTCCTGACCAAAGAGTACGTCGCCGCGAGCGAGGGCGACACCGTCCTCGGCGCCGTCGAGTTGATGCTCGAGGACCTCGTGAGCTGTGCGCTCGTGGTTCGGGGATCGGACGTCGTCGGCATCGTCACCGAGTGGGACGTCCTCGAGCTCGTCGCCGGCGAGGGGTCGCCGGAGGAGACGACCGTCGAGGAGGCCATGTCGAAGCCCGTGATCACGGTCGACGCCGACAGCTCGCTGTCGGAGGCCGCGAGCACGATGGCGAGCCAGGACGTCCGCAACCTGGTCGTCGAGGACGAGGGGGAGCTACTCGGCGTCGTGACCCAGCGGGACGTGATCGCCACCGCCGGCTCGTTCAGGGGGGCCACGCCGCCGGCGCCGACCGAGGGGCGACCGCTCGACGACCGGCAGATGGCCGGCGATCCCGTCGCGGAGACGGCCGGGATGGCGGCAAACGGCGGCGAGGGGTACTCCACGCAGGGCGTCTGTGAGGCGTGTGGCTCGCTCGCCGAGTCGCTGTGGGAGTCGAACGGACAGCTCCTCTGTGCGGACTGCCGAAGCGTCTGACCGGCCTCGATGACAGACACCGATTCCGTCGATGAAAAGAGCTTTCGACCGCCGGGGTCGAGAGCCCGGTGATGATCCCCACGCTCGACGATCTCGACGTCGCGGGGACGACCGTCGGCGTCCGGGTCGACGTCAACAGTCCACTGGACGACGACGGCTCGCTCGCCGACGACGCCCGGCTGCGGGCTCACGTCGAGACGCTTTCCGAGCTGCTCGACCGTGGCGGCCGCGTCGCCGTCCTGGCCCACCAGGGTCGGCCCGGCGGCGACCAGTTCTCCTCGCTTTCGGCACACGCCGACCGACTCGCCGAGTTGCTCGGCCGCCCCGTCGGGTACGTCGACGCCACGTTCGGCGCCGCCGCCCGGGACGCCGTCTCAGCGCTCGAGGACGGTGACTGTATCGTCCTCGAGAACACCCGATTTTACAGCGAGGAGTACATGGAGTTCGAGCCCGAGCGGGCCGCACGCACCCACCTCGTCGCCGAGCTCGCGCCCGTCCTCGACGCCTACGTCAACGACGCGTTCGCGGCCGCCCACCGCTCCCAGCCCTCCCTGGTCGGCTTTCCGGCCGTCCTGCCAGGCTACGCCGGACGCGTGATGGAACGGGAACTCGAGGTGCTCGGTTCGATCGAGTCGACCCCGACCCCGCGAGCGTACGTCCTCGGGGGGGCGAAAGTCCCCGACTCGATCGACGTCGCCTGGTCCATCCTAGAGAGCGGGCGAGCCGACCACGTGCTGACCGCCGGCGTCGTCGGCAACGTCTTCTTGCTCGCCGACGGCGTCGACCTCGGCGACGCGAGCGCCGAGTTCCTCTACGAACGGGGCTACTGGGAGGAGGTCGACCGCGCCGCGGACCTCCTCGACGCCTACGGCGACCGGATCGCCCTCCCCCGGGACGTCGCCGTCGACCGCGACGGTCGCCACGAGCTCGGGATCAACGCCTTACCTCCCTGGGACGGCGAGGCCGCCCTCGACGTCGGCTCCTCGACGCTCGCGTACTACCGGCGGCTGCTCGACGACTCCCGGACCGTCGTGCTCAACGGTCCCGCGGGCGTCTTCGAGCAGCCGGCGTTCGAACGGGGCACCCGGGGGCTGTACGAGGCCGCGACCGACGTCGAGGTGAGCATCGTCGGCGGAGGCGACACCGCCTCCGCGCTCCGGGAGCTGGGAATCGAGGGATTCAGCCACGTCAGCACGGGTGGAGGCGCCGCACTCGCGATGCTCACCGGCGAGTCGTTGCCGGCAATAATGGCCCTCGAGGAGGGGGCGGCCGGGAGATGAGCGGGCCGGAGGTCGAGCCGGCGAGCCGCGAGGACCTGGAGACGCTCGCGGAGTGGTGGGTCGCACTCGCGGCCGAACAGCGCGAACACGGCTCACACGTTCTGGCGGCCCCGAACCGGGAGACGATCCACGAGGTCCTCGCCGGCCACCGGTTCCACGGCGGGGTGCTCGTCGCCCGACTCGACGGCGAACTCGCGGGATTTGCCACCTTCGCGGTCGAGGACGGCTCGTTCGCCCTCGACGCGAGCCGGGGGGTGCTCTCGAACCTCTACGTCCGGCCGGAGCGTCGCCGACGCGGGGTCGGGACCGCGCTGCTCGAGGCGGTCGAGACGCGGCTGGCCGAACGGGGCGTCGACGTGCTCCGCCTCGAGGCGATGGCGGAAAACGAGGCGGCGAGGCGATTCTACCGCGCGAACGGCTACGAACCCCACCGGGTGACGATGGAACGGCCGCTGACCGGGAGTCAGGCGGTCACCGGCGAGCGGCGGTGAGAGCCACCGAAAGGCGGTGACGGAGCGATCGCCAGCGGAAAACGGAGAGAGCGATCGCCAGCGGAAAACGGAGAGAGCGATCGCCAGCGGAAAACGGAGAGAGCGATCGCCAGCGGAAAGCGGTGAGAGAGCGATCATCGACGCAGACGGTGAGGGAACCGTCGTTGGCGGGGAAAACGATAGGCACACAAAGGAGGAGCCGCAATCTACGGCCCGCGCCAGGGGAGCATGGGTGGTTCATGCACTCGACTTGTAATCGAGACTTCCGGGGTTCAAATCCCTGCCCTGGCTCTCTCGGGTTCCGTACTGACCTAGGAAAAGTAGCCGTCTCTCCCCGGCTGTTCGGCTCCGGTCCCGGGGACGAATCCTCGACTGTCGAACCTGGCGGAGGACCGACTGGCCCAGCGCATACGCCCGTCTCCGGCGGTTCGGCGGTGTCTGTCTGTGTTTTCGCCCCGTCGCGCCTTTATAATAACTTTTAAACTGGCTTATAAACATTGACCGAGTATGGACAGGGATACGGCCCAGCCGGAGCTCACGGAGTTCCCCGGTCCGAACGCCCGCGAGTGGGTCGCGTACCACGGCGAACACGCCGCTCCCAGCGAGTACTCCCACGAGTTCGTCTGGGACGTCACCCGGGAGGCGGACGGTCCGTTCGTCACCGACGTCGATGGCAACGTGCTATTGGATTTCACGTGTCACATCGGCGCGGCACCGCTCGGGTACAACAACGAGAAGATACTCGGGAAACTCCGGGAGTTCGACCTCGTCGAGCCGATGAAGATCGCGGGCCAGGATCTGTACTTCGGTGCGGGACCGACACCCGAGGAGTCGTCGGTTCCCGGCTCGAGCCATCTGATGGAGAAGCTCGTCGAGGTGTCCGATGGGTACGGAATGGACACCGTGTTCCTCTCGAACTCCGGCGCCGAAGCGATCGAGAACGCGATGAAACTCGCCCACGACAACCGCCCGGTCGCGAAGTACGGCGTCGCCTTTTCGGGGAGTTTCCACGGACGCACCCTGGGTACGCTCTCGATCACGAAATCGAAGGACGTGTACACCCGCCGGTATCCACAGCTTTCGGGCATCGAGACCGTTCCCTTCTGTGCGGACCGAACCTGTACGCCGGAGAGCTGCGGCTGCGGGTTCTTTCCCGGGGAGAACACGGGAGCCACCCCGTCGTCGGCATTCCGGACCATGCTCTCTCCGGAGGGGGGTCACGTCGATCCGGCCGAGATTGCCTTCGTCGTCCTCGAGCCGATCCAGGGCGTCGGCGGCTACCGGTTCCCGAGCGACGCGTTCATGCGCGAGGTCGGTGCGGTCGCCGACAGCTACGACATCCCGCTGATCGTCGACGAGGTCCAGTCCGGGATCGGCCGGACCGGCGAGACGTGGGCGGCCGATCACTACCCGATCGAGCCGGACGTGATCGCCAGCGCGAAGGCACTCCGGGTCGGAGCGACGATATCGAGCGCCGAGCTCTTCCCCTCCGAAAAGAACCGGCTCGGCTCCACGTTCGGCGGTGGCGACCTCCTCTCGTCGATGATGGGTGTGTTCACGCTGGAAGCGATCGAGGAACACGACCTCCTGGATAACGCGACCGCCCGTGGACGACAGGCGAAGGAGCTGCTTCGAGACGGCGCTCCGGACCACGTCGTCGACGTCCGGGGGAAGGGACTGATGCTCGCCGTCGAGTTCGACGACACCGACCGGCGAAACGCCGTCGTCGAGCAGTCGTTACAGCGTGGCCTCCTCACACTCGGCTGTGGGAAAAAGACGATCCGGCTGTTACCGCCGCTCGACTCGACCGGACGCGAGATCGAACTCGGCGTCTCGATCTTCCTCGACGCGATCGAGGCCGCGGGACGCCGACGGGCCGCCTGAGATCGAGGCCGCGGGACGCCGGCGGGCCGCCTGATACGGATCGGATAACGCGGCACCTCCCAACGCGTCGGGGGCCATCCGGCGTCGGACGGACGGGCCGGTCGGCTCCGGACCCGCGGTCGGGACCACGCTGGGAGACGCCGACCGAACCCGAAACCGTTTGCCCGCGGACGGCGAACGGTCGTCCATGCCGACGGTCACCAGGGAGGGCGCCTCGCTGTACTACGGAGCCGACGGCGAGGGTGAGGCGGTCGCGTTCCTCCCGGAGGCCGGCCTCGGCGCGTGGTCGTGGGGGTGGCAACACGCCGCCGTCGCCGGCCCGTACCAGGCCATCGTCGCCGACCTCCGGGGGACCGGGCGCTCGGATCGGCCCCCGGGACCGTACGACCTCGGAACGCTCGTCGCGGACCTCGAGGCCGTCCTCGTCGACTGCGGCGTCCGGCGGTGTCACGCCGTCGGTGCGGGTCTGGGCGGCGCGATCGCGCTCGCCGCCGCCCGGCGCTCGGGCCGGATCCGGACGCTGACGCTGTTCGGAACCCCCGCCCGCGGCGAGGCCGCCGACCTCGAGGCGCTGTTCGCACCCCCCGGAGAGCCGGCGGCGCTCCGGCGGTCCCTCGAGGCCGGCCTCTCGGCTTCGTTCAGGGAGCGCCAGCCCGAAGTCGTCGAGGGGATCGTCGACTGGCGGGCGGAGGGGGACGCCGACCGGGAAGGGTGGGAGAGCCAGGTCGCCGCCCTGGAGGGGTTCGACGCCACCGACTGGGGGTACGAACTCGAGCAGCCGGCGCTGGTCGTCCACGGGACCGCCGACGAACTGGTCCCCGTCGACGCCGGCCGAGAGCTCGCCGAGGCCCTCCCCCGCGGACGGTTCGAACCGCTCGACGGCGCCGGCCACCTCTGTTTCGTCGAGCGCTCCCGGACGGTGAACGACCTCCTCGTCGGCTTCCTCGAGTCCGCCGGGGAGGGATGAGGCCGTCCCGACCGTCGGCGAGGATCGCTCCGATACCGCCTCCGAAGGGGATCGACCCGCGGCCGCTTCCGAGGGACACCCCGACCGCCGGCGGATCAGTTCAGGGCAGCCTCGATCGCCCCCTCGAGGTCGGCGATCAGGTCCTCGACGTGCTCGATGCCGACGCTGACCCGGATCAGCCCGTCGGCGAGTCCCGCCTCCACGCGCTCCTCGCGGGGGATGGCGGCGTGGGTCATCGGCGCCGGCTGTTCGATCAGGCTCTCGACGCCGCCGAGGCTCTCCGCGAGCGTGAACACCTCCGTGTTCGAGACGACCGCACTCGCCTCCTCGAGGCTCGCGTCGAGTTCGAAGCTCAACATCCCTCCGAAGTCGTCCATCTGCTCGGCGGCGATCCCGTGGCCCGGATGGCTCTCGAGGCCGGGGTAGTACACCCGCGAGACGTCGGGGTGGTCGGCGAGCCAGTCTGCGATCCGCCGGGCGTTCTCACAGTGGCGATCCATCCTGACGGGGAGGGTCTTCGTCCCCCGGAGGACCAGGAAACACTCGAAGGGCCCCGGCGTCGCGCCGACGGCGTTCTGGTGGAAGCCGATCCGCTCGTCGAGGTCGGGGTCGTCGGTCACGAGCGCCCCGCCGATCACGTCCGAGTGGCCCCCGAGGTACTTCGTCAGCGAGTGGCTGACGATGTCGGCGCCGAGTTCGAGCGGCCGCTGGAGGTACGGCGTCGCGAACGTGTTGTCGACCGCACAGAGGGCGTCGTGGTCGTCGGCGATCGCCGCGGCGGCCTCGACGTCGACGACCGACAGCAGCGGGTTCGTCGGCGTCTCCAGCCAGAGCAGCGCCGTCTCCGGGCGAAACGCCGCCTCGACGGCCTCGAGGTCGGTCGTGTCGACGAAGCTGAACTCGAGGTCGTAGCGCTCGTAGACCTGCGTGAAGATGCGGTGGGTGCCCCCGTAGACGTCGTCGCCGGTGACGACGTGATCGCCCGCGGACAGCAGGTTGAGGACGGTGTTGATCGAGGCCATCCCGCTGGCGAACGCGCGGCCGTGGGCCGCCCCCTCGAGGCTCGCGAGGTTCGCCTCCAGGTCGGTCCGGGTCGGGTTCCCCGTCCGGGAGTACTCGTAGCCGCGGTGCTCGCCCGGAGCGTCCTGTTCGTACGTCGAGTTCGCGTGGATCGGGGTCATCAGCGCACCCGTCTCCGGGTCGGGCTGCTGGCCGGCGTGGATCGATCGGGTCTCGATCCGGAACTGGTCGTCCATGGCCGACCCGAAGGGGTCGAGGCTGGTTACTCTTGTCTTCCCGGCCGCCGCCGTCGGGAGCGGTCGGCTCCGACGTCGGGAACGCCCTCAGCCGACGCCGGGATGCCCTCCGACGCCGGGGACGCTCCATCCCTGCGGAACGACTAGGCCTCGTTGTCGCCGGCCCGGTGTTCGCTGATCAGCCGGTCGACCATGGCGGTCTTCCGGCGGCGTTCGCGTTCGGCGGCGCGTTCGCGCCAGTCGTCGATGGCGTCCTCGACGTCCGCCTCGCGGGCGACCGCGAGTTCGTCGACCTCCTGGAAGGCGACGTCGTCGGCCGGCGCGACTGGGATCTCCCGGTCGAAGAGGATCGCGTCGGCGATCTCCGAGAGACCACCCTCCCGGAGGACGAGCCGTGGCTCGAACTCCGCGAGCATGTCGGCCGTCGACCGACCGGCCCCGCTCGCGTCGCGGAGGTAGACCACGTCCCCGGTCGCGATGCCGTACTGTTCGTCGGCCTCCCGGATCGCCGTCCTGGTGAACTTCTCTACCACCTTCACGGGGACCAGCCCCTCCTTTTTCGCCGAGACGTCGCTGAAGTTCGAGTGATCGAGCTTCCAGAGGGCTTTCATCCGCTCGACTTTGTCCTCGAGGGCCGTGACCTCCTCGCGGGCCGCGTCGCGTTCGCGCTCTAGCCCGTCGATGCGGCGTTCGAGCCGGTTCACCTCGCGGCTGTGTCTGACCTTCCGTCGCTGTTCGCTTCTGGCGGCCTCGAGGTCGGCCTCGAGCTCCGCGATCCGCTCGTCGCGCTCTGTGAGCCGATCCTCGAGGGTCTCGACGTGGCCCTCGAGCCGGTCGACCTGTCGCTCGAGGTCCCGGATCCGTTTTTCCTCCGGCGAGAGCTCGCGGGGTTCGTGGCTCGACTCCTCCTCGTCGGTGCCGTCCTCGCCTCGAAGCTCCGCGAGGACGGCCTCGACGCTCTCCCCGTCGGCGACGACGCGGGCGATCACCTCGCCGCGGTCGATCCCGGGCGGGAGCTTCCGGCCGATCCGCTCGAACTGGTCCTCGTGGGCGTCGAACGCCGACAGCGCCGCGGCGAGGGCGTCGCGCTGGTGGTCGTCGTCGTAGGGGAACTCGCGGGTGCGGTGTTGTTTCTCGTCGACGGCGAGATCCCGGTCGGGGGTGAAGCCGGCGGCGTCGAAGCTCCGACGGAACTTCTCTACGGTCTCGGGCATCGGCCGGACGTCCGCGGCGACGATCACCGGCCGGCCGCGCTCGACGATCCACTCGATCACGTCCGCCGTGTCGCTCAGCCGCGAGCTCCAGACGTCGAGTGGCTCCCCGTCGAGGTCGACGATCGCCACGGCCGTCGTCGTTCCGGGGTCGACGCCGACGATCACGTGATCCCGGCGTTTGACCAGCGGCCGGAACTCGATGCCGTCCCGGCGGAGCCGTTCGATCTCGATCCGGACGTCCCCCGACCGCTCCCGGGAGACGGGGATCTCTGTGGGTCGGGCCTCGACGGTGAACACCGCGTTCGCGTAGCCGCCGTAGGCCTCCCGGATCTCGCGGTCGTACTCGAGGTTCGCCTCCTCGAGGGCGGACTCGACCTCCCTGGCCCGGCGTTTGACCGCGCCGTGGATCCGGCGGGTGTACCGGTCCTCGCTCCAGCCACCTTTGCCCGTCGAGCGCCCTCGGGCGACTTTCAGCTCCGTCGTGTCGGTAAACGCCGAGACCTCGTAGCCGACGTTGTGGGCGGCCAGCCGGGCGGCGGCCTCGGCCTCGCGCATGGGCTCTTTGCCGTACGGGATCCCGTGGCGTTTCGCGACCCGCGAGAGGGGTTCGGGCCGTTCGGCCCCGGTGACCTGCACCAGCTTCGTCCCGGCGGGCAACGAGCCCAGAAAGTGGACGAGGGCGTCCTTGTCGGCGGCGAGCTCGTAGGTGTTGTCGGTGGCGACGATCGCGGGCTCCTCGCTGTCGATCAGCCGGCGGAGCTTCCGGCCGGAGACGACGTCGCGCTCGAGCCCGTCGCCGTCGTAGACGACCAGCGCGTAGGACGGCGAGTCCCCGCGCACGTCGCCGCTCTGGACGTCGACCCCGAAGACGACCGCGTCGAGGGCACTCGTTCGCGTGCTCACGGAGGGTCGTAGGGGCGAGGACGGTATAAATCCGACGCGGGGACCGACCCGACGCGATCACCCGTGTCCGGAGACGGCCCGACGCAGTCCCGCGCGCACCCGTGCCCGGAGACGGCCCGACGCAGTCCCGCGCGCACCCGTGCCCGGAG
>LKNG01000005.1 GCA_001564115.1 Natrialbaceae archaeon Tc-Br11_E2g8
CCGGCGGGAGCGGTACGCCACGGAGGCCGACCGGATGCGGGCGACACACGCGCCCGACGACCCGGTGTGACTGCCGGCCGAGGGCTCCGGCGTGACTGCCGGCCGAGGGCTCCGGCGTGACTGCCGGTCGCAGGTTCCGGTGTGACTGCCGGTCGGGGGCTCCGGCGTGACTGCCGGCCGCGGGCTCCGGCGTGACTGCCGGTCGGGGGCTCCGGCGTGACTGCCGGTCGGGGGCTCCGGCGTAACTGCCGGTCGCGGACGCGAACGCCGTCACGAGTGGCAAACCTTTTAGCCGGTGGTGCGATGATCCCGCTGTATGCCCGCGATCACCGTCGACGCCCTCACCAAGGAGTACGGTGACACCGTTGCCCTCCGTGAGCTCTCTTTCGCCGTCGAGGACGGGGAAGTGTTCGGCTTCCTCGGGCCGAACGGCGCCGGGAAGTCGACCGCCATCAACGTCCTCCTGGACCTCGTCCGGCCGACCGCCGGCGGGGCGACCGTCCTCGGGATGGACGCCCGGGAGGAGAGCAAGGCGATCCGCCGGCGAACCGGCGTCCTCCCCGAGGGGTTTCACGTCTACGACCGGCTCACCGGCCGCCAGCACCTCGAGTTCGCGATCGAGTCGAAAGGGAGCGACGACGACCCCGGCGCGCTCCTAGAGCGGGTGGGAATCCCCGAGGCGGTCGATCGGAAAGCGGGGGGCTACTCGAAGGGGATGGCCCAGCGGCTCCTGCTCGCGATGGCGCTGGTCGGCGACCCCGACCTGCTGATCCTCGACGAGCCCTCGACCGGGCTCGATCCGAACGGCGCCCGCGAGATGCGCGAACTCATCCGCGAGGAAAACGCCGACGGGACGACCGTCTTCTTCTCCTCGCACATCTTAGAGCAGGTCGAGGCCGTCTGTGACCGCGTGGGGATCCTGCGGGACGGCGAGATGGTCGCGACCGACACGATCGAAGGGCTTCGCGAGTCGGTCGGCTCGGGTGCCCGGCTGCGGGTGCGCGTCGACCGACTCGAGGACGACGCCCTCGCGGCGGTCCGTTCTCTCGACGGCGTGACGGCAGTCGAGGCGACCGACGGCGACCGGGGACCGGTCGTCACCGTCGACTCGACGGGCTCGAAGACAGCGGTGCTTTCGGCCCTCGAGGAGTCGGGACTGACGGTCGAGGACTTCGCGACCCGGGAGGCCTCCCTCGAGGAGGTCTTCCGCTCGTACACGGAGGCGTCGGCATGAGCGTCGCCGCCGTCGCCCGGAAGGACTTCCGGGACGGGATCCGGTCCCGGCTGCTCTGGGGGCTGATCGCGCTGTTCGTGGTCTCGATCGCCGGCTTCTCGGTGCTCGCCACCCGGAACGTCGACGGCGTCCAGGCCGAGGGGGAGCTCGCCATCCTCTTCGTGCTCGGGCTCTCGTTCGTGCTGGCGATCGTGGTCCTCGTCCCCCTGACCGGACTCGTCGTGAGCATCAAGTCGATCGTCCGCGAACGCGAGCTCGGGAGCCTGAAGATCCTCCTCTCGTTGCCCCACACCCGCAGGGAGGTGATCGTCGGCAAGTTCCTCGGCCGATCGGCGCTGCTGACGACGGCGATCCTCGCGGGCTTTCTGCCCGCCGGACTCGTCTTCGCGATCCGCGTCCCGGAGTTTCCGGTCCCGGAGTACCTCGCCTTTACGCTCGTGACGGTCCTGTTCGGGATCGTGTTCGTCGCCGTCGGCCTCGGCATCTCGGCGCTCGTGAGCACCGAAACCCGGGCGACCGTCGCCGGCGTCGGCGCCTTCTTCCTGCTCTATCTCTGGGACAACCTCTTTGGCTACGTCAACGCACAGCTGGATCTGCTCTCGGGGGACGCCCTGACGTTCGTCCTCCGATTCGACCTCTTTACGGTCTTTTTCGACGTGCTGTTGACGCTGTTTTCCCTCCGGTACGACGACGTCCCCTCGGCGTCGGCGGCCGTCTCGGGCCAGCTCGCCGGAGGTCCCGAGGTGGCCGAGATCCCCGCCCAGCCGTTTTACCTCCAACACTGGTTCGCGCTCGTGATCCTCGCGCTGTGGATCGCGGTGCCGGTGGCGATCGGCTACCTCCGGTTCGAACGGGCCGACCTCTAGGACGGCGCTCCGGGTCCGGAGGCCCCCGTGGAGGGGTGTGGATTTAGGCGACTCGGGCGCGTAGGACGGCCGTGACCGACTGTCTGTTCTACGGCGGCAAAGGCGGGGTCGGCAAGACCACCTGCGGGGCCGCGACCGGGCTCGCGCTCGCGGCGGCCGGCCGGGACGTCCTCGTCGTCTCGACCGATCCCGCCCACTCGCTCGCCGACGCCTACGGGATCGAGCTGGGGGCCGAACCGCGGGCGGTCCGCCCCGGCCTCGAGGCCGTCGAGGTCGATCCCGAGGCCCGCGCCGAGCGGTACGAGCGGATCGCGACCGCGCTCGCGTCGGACCTCCGTGCGGCGGGCATTCGCCTCGAGGACGCGGAGGTCGAGCGGATCTTCGCGGCCGGGACGCCCGCCGGCGGCGACGAGCTCGCCGCGCTCGACCTCCTCGTCGAGTACGTCGAGGACGGCCGCTGGGACGTCGTCGTCTTCGATACGGCGCCGACGGGCCACACCCTCCGGCTGTTCGACCTCCCCGAGGTGCTCGGGTTGGCCCTCGAGACGACCCGGTCGCTTCGCGGACAGGTCCGCCGGATCGCCGACTCCGCCCGGCGGATGACCATGGGGCCGCTGTCGTATCTCGGCGGCCGGGACGACGGCGGCGACGAGCTCGTGGCGCTCCGGGATCGGATCGAGCGGGCACACGCGGTGATCACGGATCCCGACCGGACGGCGTTTCGGGTGGTGACGATCCCCGAACGGCTGGCGATCGCCGAGACCGAACGGCTGGTCGACCGGCTCGAGGCGGCGGAGGTGCCGGTTCGGTCGGTCGTCGTCAACCGCGTCCTCGAGGATCCCGATCCGGCGTGCTCGCGGTGTCGCTCGCGGACACGGGATCACCACGACCGGCTCGCCGAGATCGAGGGGACGTTCCCCGAGCTCGAGGTCCTCCGGCTGCCGGAGGTCGACGGGGAGCCGTCGGGTACGGAGGAGCTGGCCGCGATCGGCGAGCGGCTGGTCGGGTAGCCGGGGCGACGACCCGGGCGGCCGTCGACGCGTCGAAGACACGAGTCGACGGCGTCGGTCGGCTGACGCCGGAGTATATAGAGACACGGATCGGACCGGACCCCTCCCCCCCGAGACGGTGCTCTCGGTACCGGTACGTGTCACAAAATATTATTCATAGCAAGGCTTACATCTGTTTCCCGACCGTTCTACGACGATGACGGATCCTGTCCGCGCCAACCGAATCCGGCCGACGAGAAGACAGTACCTGCTGGGAGGGGGAGTCGCCTTCACGACGGCACTGGCTGGCTGTCTCGGTGACGACGAGAGCCAGCCGGGCGACGACGGCAACGGCGGCGACGGCGGCGACGGAGGTGACGGCACCAGCGGAGACGACGACCCGTCGTTCCCCGACTGGGACCCGAACGATCCACAGTTCCCACAGCTCGTCTCGACGCTCCTCGCGGACGACTTCCACATCGGAACCGAGGAGCTGCTCGGGGAGATGGAACCACGCGACGAGCCCCGGTACGGCAACGCGCCGATGGAGCCGCCGGAGGACGAAAGCGAGTGGCTCGACCCCGACACGCTCGATTTCTCGCTGGTTCCCACCGAGGATCCGGACGCCTACACCGACGTGCTCGAACCACTGATCGACAACATCGAAGCGGAGACGGGCCGCGACGTCGTCGTCAACCCACTCGACTCCTATGCGGCCCAGGTCGAGGCGATGAACGCCGAGCGACTACACGTTGCCGGCTTCGCCACCGGTGCGACGGCGTTCGCGGTGAACATCGCGGGTGCGGTTCCGTTCGGTATCCAGATCGCCGACGGGCAGTTCGGCTACCGTCTCTGGGTGATCACCCAGGCCGACAGCGACGTCGACTCCCTGGATGATATGGAGGGACGGTCGGTCACTCACGTCGAGGAGTCCTCGAACTCCGGCCACCAGGCACCCGCTGCCCTGTTCACGGCGGCCGGCGTCGAACCGGGGGAGGCGTACGACGTCTCGTTTTCGGGCAGCCACGAGAACAGCATCCGGGCGATCGCCGCGGGCGATTACGATGCCGCACCGATCGCGAGTACGGTCCTCCAGCGCCAGGTCGACGCCGGCCACGTCGATGCCGACGAGATCAAAGTCGTCTGGGCGAGCGATCCGTTTCCGACGACGTCGTTCTGTCATCACTACAAACTCACCCCGGAGCTCCGGGAGGGGATCGTGGCCGCTCACCTCGAGTACGACTACGCCGGCACCGCACTCGACGAGTACTTCGGACGCGATCGGTTCGCGCCGATCGACTACGCGACCCACTGGGACGTCATCCTCGAGATACAGGAACAAAACGGGGTCGACTACCGCACCGAGGAGATCTGACCTCGGTCGATGCTCTCGATCTCGACCCTCGGAAAGACGTACGGAACGGGCGAGCGCGCCCTCGACGACGTCTCGTTCGACGTGGAGGGAAGCCAGGTCGTCGCCGTGATCGGGCCCAGCGGTGCCGGAAAGAGCACCCTGATCCGGTGTATCAACCGACTGACCGAGCCCACGGACGGGGAGGTGCGACTCGACGGGACGAACCTGACGTCGCTTTCGAACCGCGAGCTGCGCGCCGCGCGCCGCGAGATCGGGATGGTCTTCCAGGAGTACGCGCTGGTCGAGCGGCTGACCGTGATGGAGAACGTGCTGTCGGGTCGACTCGGCTACGTGAGCACGTGGCGGGGCTTTCGCCGGAAGTTCCCACAGGAGGACGTCCAGCAGGCGTACGCCACCCTCGACCGCGTCGGACTTCGTGGCCACGAGGACGACCGGGCGGACGAACTCTCCGGCGGACAGCGCCAGCGTGTCGGCATCGCCCGTGCGGTGCTCCAGCGTCCGAAGATCGTGCTCGCCGACGAGCCGACGAGCAGCCTCGACCCCGAAACCTCACGGGCGGTGATGGAGCTGCTGACCGAGATCGCCAGAGAGGAGTCCATCCCGGTCCTGATAAACATCCACGAGGTGCCACTCGCGAGAGAACACGCCGATCGGATCATCGGGCTGACCGACGGCAAACTGGTGTTCGACGGCACGCCCGACGAACTCGACGACCGGGCTCTCGACCGGATCTACCGCTCGGAAGAGCCCGGAGGGAACGCCGACCGGCAGGGGACGCCCGAGCCAGAACCCACCGCGGGAGACGACGTGAACCCGCCGCTCGAACGGGTGAAAGCCGACGCCCGATCGTCCCCGGAGGGCCGATGACCGGGACACGGCCGATAGACGCCTACGAGACCGAGTGGCGGCGGCCGACGGTCTTCGCGAGCCACCGGACCAAGTGGATCGTCTACGGGCTCGGCATCGCGTTTCTCGCGTGGAACGTCTGGGAGGCTCGCGTCTCCCTCGAGCGGTTCGTCTACGGTCTGGGACAGGGCGCCGTACTCCTCGAGGGGATGGTGCCACCGGACTTCGGCGTCAGCGTCACCGCGAACGGTATCGAGACCGAACGGAGCTTCTGGCGGATCTACGAGGGGATGGTCGAGACGCTCGCGATGTCGATCGTCGCGACCGTCGCCGGCGTCGCGATCAGCGTGCCGGTCGCGGTGATGGCGGCGGAGAACCTCGTTCCACGTCCGGTGTACTACGTCGGCCGGGCGATCGTCTCGGTGACCCGCGCCATGCACGAGCTGATCGTCGGCATCGTCCTCGTCGTCGGCTTCGGCTTCGGGGCGCTGGCCGGCGTGCTGGCACTCGTGTTCGCGACGCCGGGGTTTTTCGCCAAGCTGCTGGCCGAGGACCTAGAGGACATAGACCCCGCACAGCTCGACGCCGTCCGATCGACCGGGGCGGGCCCGCTTTCCGTTCTCGTCTACGGCGTCCTGCCACAGGTGCTCCCGCGGATGATCGGGCTGACGATCTACCGCTGGGACATCAACCTCCGGGCGAGCACCATCCTCGGCATCGTCGGCGCCGGCGGGATCGGCGCGACGCTCAACACCGCCTTCAACACCTACGAGTACGACTACGCCATGGCGATACTCCTCGCGATCATCGCCCTCGTCGTCCTCGGAGAGATAATAAGCGCGTACACGAGACGGAGGGTCCAGTGAGATGGCGGACACGGAGGACCGTGACGGCGTGACGGAGTACCCCGAGTGGAACCGACACGACGTGACGACCAGGCTCGTCCGGTTTCTCGGCTTGCTTGGCGCGGTGTCCCTGACGGTGCTCGCGTGGCGAGGGCTCGGCGTCAGATACGAGTACGTGGCGTCGGCCCCCACCGAGATCCGGAACCTGTTCGGCCGGATGTACCCCCCCGACGTCGCGTACACCGGCGACATCGTGACGCCGATGCTTCACACGGTGAACATCGCCGTCGTCGGGACGCTCGGGGCGATCTGCCTGGCGCTCCCGGTCGCGTACCTCGGGGCACGGAACACCACGCCGAACGACGCCACGTACGCCATCGGTAAGCTCATCATCTCGGGGTCGCGGTCGGTCCACTCGATCATCTGGGCGCTCGTCTTCGTCATCATGTTCGGGACGGGCGTCCTGGCGGGCATCCTGGCCGTGACGTTCCGTTCGATCGGGTTCATCGCCAAACTGCTGGCCGAGGAGATCGAAGAGATCGACGAGACGGCCGTCGAGGCGGTGCGGGCGACCGGTGGTGGTCCACTCGACGTGTTGATCTACGGCGTCGTGCCACAGGTGAAAGCCGGCTTCGTCGGGATCGCCGTCTACCGCTGGGACATCAACGTCCGGGAGGCGACGATCATCGGGCTCGTCGGCGCCGGCGGGATCGGCGTCGAACTCAACAACCGGATCAACGCCTTCGACTGGCCCGCAGTGCTCACCATCCTGCTCGCGATCCTGGCCGTCGTGCTCGTAAGCGAGTTCGTCTCGGCGTACGCGAGACGGATGGTCAGGTGACGGTCCACCGCGATTCCGTCCGAACCGACACCGACGAACGAGAGGGTAGACACCGAATACGATGACCGAAACCACCGACACGGGCGGACCGAACGAGATCCCACCGGCGATCCTCTTCGACATGGACGGCGTCGTCCTCGAGGGACGAGGGACCGATCCCTCCGTCTACGAACGCGCCGCGGACGCCGCGGTCGAGTCACTCGGCGTGGAGCCGACCGACGACCAGCTCGCGGGGCTCAGAGCACACGGCTACGACGCCGTCGAGGGACACTGTGAGACGCTCGGGGTCGACCCTACCGAGTTCTGGAGGCTGAAAGAGCGCTTTGCCTCCGAGATCTCGAGCGGTCGTCTCCAGTCGGGCCGTCGTGGCGTGTACGCCGACGCCGACGTGATCCGATCGATCGCCTCCGAGACGACGACCGCGCTCGTGAGCAACAACCGACACGAGACCGTCGAGTTCGTCGCCGACTACTTTCGCTTCCCGTTCGACGCGGTCCGGGGCCGCGATCCGACCCCGGCCGGCTTTCGCCGGCGGAAACCGGATCCGGCGTACCTGCTCGAGACCCTCGACGCGCTCGACGTCGACGACGGGATCTACGTCGGTGACCGCGAGACCGACGTCGTCGCCGCCGAACGCGCCGGCCTCGAGGCGGCGTATCTCAGACGCCCGCACAACCGAACGCGGCCGCTGCCGGAGGGCTCGACCTACGAGCTACACTCCCTGGAGGAGCTTCTCGGGATCGTCGGGGCCGCTCACCCGTCGTAGCTGATCAGCCCGTCGGCGGCCGCCGCCAGCTCGGCCGCCCGTCCGTCGAAGGAGTCGGCGTACCGGACGAGCAACACCAGCACGGTCTCGGGGCGTTCGACGGCGTAGCCGTCCTCCCGGGAGAGCAGACCGGCCGTCTCGAGTTCGCCGGCGTACTTGCTGATCGTCGGCGCGGAGACGTCGAGGCTCGCGGCCAGCTCGCTCGCGGTCGCCTCGGGGGTCGAGAGCAACTCGACGAGCATCCCCCTGGGGGTCGGCCGGCGGAGGTAGCCGAGGGCGGCCCGCTCGAACTCGTCGAACCGGCCGGCCGGCACGAACCGCTTGTAGTCGCCGTCGGCGTAGCTCTCGATCACGTCGGCCTCCTCGAGACGCCGGAGGTGGTGTTGGGCCTCTCCGGTGCCGAGCTGGAGGTCGTCTCTGATCTTCGAGAAGTGGGCACCGGGGGTCGCAGCGAGGTAGCCGGCGATCGCGTCGCGGGCGGCGCTGTCGCCCGGATCGGCGCTCGCACGCTCGGGGAAGCCGACGACGGGCGCGGCGGCCCCGAGGGCGGCAAAGCGTCTCAGCGTCGCCCGTTTTCTCTCGTCGACCCCGTCTCGCGACCCCATCTACCCGCACGGAGGGGACCACGCCTAAAACGCGTTTCGGCCCGCTTCGTTCACCGAACCCTGAGCGTCACGGCGACTAGCTGGTGAACTCCTGGTCCATCTCTTCGATGACCTCGTCGGGGTCTTTGATCTCGGCCGTGTCCTCGCCCTCCTGGATCGCCTGGGCCTGCTGTTCCATCGCCTCGATGTCGAGTTCGGCCTCCTCGTCGATCTCGCCGATGATCTCGGCGATGTCGTCGAGCCCGATCAGCTCGCGGGTCTCGTCGTCGAACTCCAGGCTGTCGAGGACGTGGCCGTCCTCTTTGACGTCGCTGCCGGTGAGGTGTTTGCCGTAGCGGCCGACCATCGAGGACAGCTCCTGGGGCACGATGAACGTCGAGGACTCGCTCTGGCCGATCTCGGCGAGGGTCTCCATTCCCTTCTCGATGACGGCGCGCTCGCCCATCGACTCGGCCGAGCGGGCCCGCAGGACGGTCGAGATGGCGTCACCCTGGGCCTCGAGGATCTGGCTCTGTTTCTCACCCTGGGCGCGGATGATGTTCGACTGTTTGTCACCTTCCGCCTTCTCGACGGCGCTGCGGCGTTCACCCTGTGCCTCGAGGATCATGGCACGGCGTTTGCGCTCGGCGGAGGTCTGTTGTTCCATCGCGCGCTGGACGTCCTTCGAGGGGTTGACCTCGCGGACCTCCACGCTCTCGACGCGGATCCCCCACTCGTCGGTGGGCTCGTCGAGCTCCGTCCGGATGCGGGCGTTTATCTCCTCTCGCTTCGAGAGCGTGTCGTCGAGTTCCATGTCGCCGATGACGGCACGGAGGGTCGTCTGGGCGAGGTTCGAGACGGCGCGTTTGTAGTCGTCGACCTCGAGGAACGCCTTCTTGGCGTCCATCACCTTGATGTAGACGACGGCGTCGGCGGTCACCGGGGAGTTGTCGCGGGTGATCGCCTCCTGGCGCGGGACGTCCAGGGTCTGTGTACGCATGTCGAACTTGTAGGTCTTCGAGACGAACGGCGGCACGAAGTTGATGCCCGGCTCGAGTAGCTTCCGGTACTCGCCGAACACCGTCAACGCGCGCTTCTCGTAGGCGTTGACGATCTCGATCGCGCTCATCAGGGCGGCGATCACGACGACCAACACGAGCGCGCCGACGGCGAGCCCGGCGGTGCCGAGATCTACCTGTAGGATCGTGGCTTCGGGGAACATACACGTCCTTTACGGGGGTAAGGTGAAAAACGTTCGCTTGGTACCGCCTGACTCGTTCGTGCTCGTCGCGACCCGCTCGCGGTCGATATTCTTACTCGCGGTCGGTTTCGGCGACCCGCTCGTCGACCGACCGCTCGAGACGCCGCTCGAGTTCCTCTATGGACTCCTCGTCGGTTTCGCCGGCCTCCTCGGCCTGCCTGGCCGCCTCCCGGCGGAGCGCGCGGTCGATCTCGTCTTCCTCAAGAGTACCGTGGGGCGTGACGGTGAGGACGTTTCCGCCGCCGGGATCGAGGACGATCACCTTCTCTCCCTCCTCGATCGTTCCCTCGGTCGACCGGGCGCTGTAGTACGGCGCGAAGCCGCCGCTCTCGAGTTTGACCTCGCCGTCGCGTTCGGTGACCGTCTTCGTGACGTAGCCGACCGAGCCCGCGAGCGTCCGCGAGTCGCTCGTCTGTGCCGTCCCCTTGCCGCCGTAGAAGTCGAACTCCCGGTAGACCCAGGCGGCGCCCGCGCCGAACGCCAGGGTCAACGCGGCGAGCACCAGCGGCGCCGCGAGCATCGGGAACACCGCCCCCACGAGCAGCCCGACCAGTCCGGCGCCGGCGAGCGCGACGCCGAGGACGATGAAGTGTGCCCCCGGAGAGAGCGCCTCGAGAGCCATCAACGCGAGACCCGCCCCCAGCAACACGAGCGGCAAGTTCTCCAGGACCAGTTCGATCATGCAAACGACTAGGGTCCTCCGAAGTAAGTGTTTACCGGCGATGGGGTCCCCGGTCGCCCGAGCGCCGGCCCAGACGGGGCCGTTCGAGAACTGCCCTCGACGGGATCGGTAGAGAACCGGTGTCGCCCGAGAGTCGGCCTCGACCGGGTCATTCAAGAGCCGGTGTCGCCTACCGTCGACCGCGTGCGAGGGTAGCCAAGTGGCCAACGGCGGCGGACTCAAGATCCGCTCTCGTAGGAGTTCGTGGGTTCGACTCCCTCCCCTCGCACTGTCAACCAGTGCGGCAAGAGCGCGCTCTTGCCCTCGCAACGTTCTATCCGATCGAGAGACGACTCCGGACTGCGTCGGTCCGGCGTCGGCGACACGATCCCGGTCGGTTCGACGTCGCAGTACGTTCCGGTCGATCGGGTCGGACCGATCGAACCGGTGGCTCTTTGCCGGTGTGGTGGCCACCCCTATCAATGAGTGGCTCGCGGACGCGACGACACGAGGTTGCCCTGACGGCCGCCCGGGCCGGGGCTTCGGTCGCCGACGACCGGTTCCGGACGGCGCTCGCGGTCGAACTGAAAAGCGGGAAGACAGACGTCGTCACCGACGCCGACCGGGAGGCCCAGACCGCCGTCACGGCGGCCATCGAGCGGGCGTTCCCCGGCGAGCCGATCGTCGGCGAGGAAGACGAGGAGCCCTCGTCGGTCCCCGCCGAGGGCCCCGCCTGGATCGTCGACCCGATCGACGGCACGCACAACTACGTCCGGGGAATCCGGACCTTCGCCACCGCCGTCGCGGCCGTCGTCGACGGCGAACCCGTCGCCGCCGCGGTCGTCCTCCCGGCGCTCGGGGACGTCTACCACGCCGGCTCCGACGGCGCCGTCCGCAACGGCGAGCCCATCGCCGTCGCCGGCCGGACCGACCCCGAGGAGTGTACCGCCTGCCCGCTGATCTGGTGGCCGACCGACCGCCGCGAGGAGTACGCGGCCGCGACCCGCGCGATCGTCACCCGGTTCGGCGATCTCCACCGGATCGGCTGTGCCCAGGGAACCCTCGCGACGGTCGCCGCCGGCGGGATCGACGCCGCGTTCACGAACGTCGACGCCAACCCCTGGGACACGGTCGCCGGCGTCCACCTGATCCGCGAGGCCGGCGGGACCGTCACCGACCTGTCCGGCGACCCCTGGCGACACGACAGCGACGGCCTCGTCGCCTCGAACGGGCCGCTGCACGGGACCGTCCTCGCGGCCGCAAGCGAGACCGACGCCGCCAGCGAGACGTAATACAGCCCGTGGAGCCGACGCCGACCGCGGGACCGACGCCGAACGTGGCACTGACGCCGCCGGCCAGACAGGCGCCGAACGCGACTCCGTGGACGATGGCGACTGATCGACCGGCGCCGTCGTGACCCCGGGGAAACGCTTATTTTCGACCGCGCTCCGCGTGGAGTCGATGACCGAGTACGACGTGGCCGTCGTCGGCGGCGGAATCGTCGGCTGTTCGGCCGCCCGCGAGCTGGCGGCCGACCACGAGGTGGTGGTGCTCGAACGGGACGCGATCGCCAGTGGGGCAAGCGGCAAAGCGTCGGGCGTCGTGACGTTCTCGGCCCAGCGATCGACCCTCCCCGAGTTCGTCGAGTACTCCCTGTCGTTTCTCCGGGAGTGGGAGGGAACCGCCCACCACGAGTTCCACCGTCGGAACACGGTCGAGCTCACCCCACCCGAGAAGGAACGGGAGGCGAAAGGACGGGTCGAGGCCGCACGGGAGGCGGGATTTCCCCTGCGGTTCCTCGACGCCGCGGAGGTCGACGCCCGCTACCCGGGAGTCTTCGAGCTCTCGGGGTACGTCGGCGGGATCGAGTACCGGGACACCGGCTTCGTCGATCCGTACACCGCCACGACGAGCTACCTGGAGGACGCCGAGACCCGCGGCGCGGATGTCCGAACCGGGGTCGAGGTGGAGGATGTGAAACGCTCGGGGAACTCGGTCGACGGCGTGGAGACGTCCGACGGACCGATCACGGCGGGGACGGTCGTCTGTGCGGCGGGCTGGCGCACGCGGGAGCTCCTGGCGGGGGTCGTCGACGTCCCCGTCCGACCGATCCGGTACCAGGCCGTCGACCTCCGACCGGATCGATCCCTCGGCGACGCCTACCCGATGGGGATCGATCCGGTCGGCGAGTACTACTGGCGTCCCCAGGGTGACGGCACCCTCCACGTCGGTGGCGGCGACACGCTCGTCGGGACCCCCGGCGAGGTCCGCCACGGCGTCACCGAGGAGTTCAGACTCGACGTCGCGACGGACGTCCCCGGGATACTCCGGGGGTTCGAACGTGCCGAGGTGGAAAGCGAGGACACCTGCCCGACGGGCGACGCCGCGACGCCGGACTCGATTCCGATCGTCGACTGCCCTCTCGAAGGGCTCGTCGTCGCCACGGGCTTTCACGGCTACGGGATCATGGCCTCGCCGTCGGCGGGCCGGGCGGTTCGGTCGCTGGTGACCGGCGAACCCGCACCGTTCGCCCTCGAGGACCTCTCGCTCGACCGGTTCGAGGAGACCGGCGATCGGTTCGAGCTCCTCTCGCTCACCGAGAAACGCGCGAAGTACGGCTGAGCCGATCCGTGAGATCGGCCGCCCGGCGGACGCCACGGCGCTCGGGTGTGTCGAACGCACGAAACCGGAAACCGTAAACGACGCGGCTCGTAGAACTGCGGTGATGAACGAACTCCTCGACCGCGTGGGACCCGTCCGACTGTGGGCCGTCACCGTCCTCGCGGTGACGATAGCGGTCGCCGCCGCCGCGGTGGCCTTCCCACAGCGGGTCTACGTCGAGGTCATCTGGCAGTACTACTGGGGGCCGGTGGTCGCCGACGCCAACGGCTGGAGCTGTGTCGCCTGGGCCGGCGGGGAGCAGGTCGACGCCGGCGCGAACTGTGCCGACGCCGGCCCAGGCGACGGCCCGACGGCGACGCCCGGGTACACCTGGCAGTCCTACGCCGGCTACGTCCCCACGTTGCTCTTGCTCCTGGTCGGTATCTACTTCGTCGTCGAGTGGCTCGACATCGACCGCTTCCGGGAGGGGTTTTACGGGCTGTTCCCGTTCATGCTGTTCGGCGGGGCGCTCCGGACCGTCGAGGACGCGAACGTCCAGGCGGATCTGCTCATCCCGCTGCCGTGGTCGGCGCTCCTGATCAGCCCGTTTATCTACGTCGTCGTCGCCCTCGTGGCGGTCGTGGCGGTGGTGATCGCCGTCTGGCTCGAACGCCGCGGAACCGTCTCGAACTACGCCTATCCGCTCGCCGCCATCGGAACGGGCGCGCTCGTCCTCACGGTCGCGATCCTTGCCGTCCTCTCGGCTCGCGGCGGCATCGGTTTCTTCCCGCTGATCACGGTCGCCACCATCGGCGGGGCCACCCTCATCACCGCGGTCACGTGGGTGGCGATCGACCGTCTCGCGCCCGGGATCAACCGCGGGACGGGCTACATGGGGCTCGTCGTGATCTGGGCTCACGCCGTCGACGGCATCGCGAACCTCATCGGGCTCGACTACGCGACGGCGTTTGGCTGGCCGTACACCCTCTCGCCGAAACACCCGATCAACGCGGCGATCGTCGACTTCTTCGGGACGGCCTGGCCGTTCGTGGCGCTGAAAGTCGCCGCCGCCGTCTTCATCATCTGGGTGTTCGACGAGGCGATATTCGAGGAGAGCCCGCGGTATGCCATCTTGCTCCTGATAACCGTCGTCGCCGTCGGGCTCGGGCCCGGCACCCGCGACATGCTCCGGGCGACGTTCGGCGTGTGACCTCCCGTTCGGTCTCCAACCACAACAGAGCGACGAGAACATGCTCGAGCAGGATCACCTCGAGTCGAGGGACGTCCGCTCACCACAACTTCGGAGAGTCGAATCCAGCGGCCCACACGTGTAACTGCTCTATCCTGAAGCTCTCCTGGGCACTCGACACTGACTCACTGAGGCGAATGGGGCCAGAGACTCCCTCTGTCCGAGGGTGGAGTGTATCTCCGTATCGACTGGGCGGTTAGCACGATGGTCACCCCTATTTTATAAGACAAATATGTATTACCACGCGAGAGTCTACCACGTCTCCCGTTTCGTCTGGTACCAAAATTTGAAAGTAACGACGTCGTATGGGCCACACAGTATTCACCCGCCGAGATACAACAACATATTATAACTTTGGTCACCGTCTCGGGATGGTGTACAATAGTGGCTATCACCCCGTCGCCCTCTTCGTATTTACCGGTTAGCGGTGAAACGTTCAACTGCTCTGTCTGAAACGACGTGGCCGGTTTAAGTGTAAACTCGGGGTGAAAAGAGCTGCCCCAGACGTGTGGGGCGGGAGAGAACGATGACAGAGAAAAAATATAGCTCACGTCGCTTCGTACTGAAATCGGCCGCGGCGGGTGTGGCTATCGCTGGAATCGGCGCACCAACAGCAACTGCACAGGGTCGACAAACCGAGACTTTGACGACCGAAGAGGGTTGGATTACTGCGACGGTGAACGCAGGACAGCGGACCGTCATCAGCGTCGAACTAGACGAGAGCGTCTACGGCCGCTGGCCCGACAATCCCACGGAGTACGTCATGGAAGCCAACGTGGGTGTTGTCGTCCCCGATACGGGTGTCTCCGACGACTTCCGAATCGGCTGGGGCGGTGCAGATACGGTTCAACGCGATGGAACGGCGGGTGGCTACATCAGGCGAAATCCCGGACCGGACGAAGATAGATTCGACACGCTCGAAGAGGACGTGCAGGGGCTGTTTCAGGCGACTGAATCATCTGACCAACAGTCCTACGAGTTCGTCATCAACTGGCAGACCCCGATCCCCGAAAAGCCAGACCGGATTCAGGAAATTCGAGTGAACGAAGTGTTCGGCCTCGATGGTGGCGGGGGTGTTCAAACGGAGGGCATCGATGTCAGTACCGGTTCCTCGGGCGTGTTAGGCCTCGCTCCACCGAGAGGCGGGGGAAACTAACGAATCAGTACGTTTTCGACTCTCCGGCCCTGAAAGGCGAGGAGTCCCGAACGCCTGACGGCCGTTCCGGACCCATATTTCCGGCGGGAGAAAGCCACGTTACTTAAGAGTGTTGCCCTCCAGACTGTGTACAATGAGTACCACCGAGACGCGGGTGACTCGGCTCTTTGGCGGTCCGGGCAGCGGCAAGACGACGGCACTTCTGGATCACGTAGAGGAGATCCTCGAGGACGAAGACGTCTCCTTTCGGGACGTGCTGGTCGTCTCGTACACGCGGGCGGCAGCCCAGGAGGTCCGGGAACGGCTCGCCGAACGGCTCGACGAGAGTCCGCGTGCCCTCCAGGGCAACGTCTGTACGATGCACGCGAAGGCGTACGATCTGCTCGATCTCTCCCGCGGTGACGTCATCGGCGAGAAGGACAAAGAGGAGTTCTGCGAGGAGTACGGCCTCGAGTTCGAGGACGAGTACTCCGGGGCCGGCCGGCGGACGGCCCGGTCGACGACCATCGGCAACAAGATCATCGCCACCAGCCAGTGGCTCCAGCGTACCCGCCGGGAGGTCGCCGACTGGTACGACGTCCCCTTCCAGTGGGACCTAGAGGAGGTCCGACTGCCCCCCGAGATCGATCCGAACGCCCAGGAGGGCAACAAGTACACGCCGACCTGGCCGGCGGCCGACGACCGGATCGACGTCCCCGAGGCGATCCGGGCGTGGCGATCCTACAAGGGCCGGGAGGGAAAGATCGGTTTCGCGGACATGCTAGAGCGCGTCGAGCAGCGCTCGCTCGTCCCGAACGTCGACTACCTCGTGATCGACGAGTTCCAGGACATCACGCTGTTGCAGTATGCGGTCTACGAGGAGTGGAAACCCCACGTCGACCGCGTCCTGATCGCCGGCGACGACGACCAGGTCGTCTACTCCTGGCAGGGCGCCGACCCCGCCCTCCTGCTCGAGGAGGAGGTCGACGACGACGTCATCCTGCCGAACTCCTACCGGCTGCCCTCGAACGTCCTCCACGCGGTCAACCGGGAGATCCGTCACATCGACGTCCGCCAGGACAAGGACCTAGATCCCCGCAAGGAAGGCGGGACGGTCGAGGGCTACGCGAACAAGTCGATGCTCGATCTCGTCCGGATGGTCCGCCGGACGCTCGTCGAGGACGAGGGCACGATCATGCTCCTGTTCCGGGCGCGCTACCAGATGTTCCAGTTCGTCGATGAGTTCATCACCGAGGGGATCCCCTTCACCGCGCTGACCGACCAGCGGATGTGGACCGACCGGCTCACCCAGTACGTCCGGGCGGTCGAAGCCGTCGAGGCCGGCGAGGACCTCGACGGGCTCCAGGCCCGCCGGCTGGCGGACATGCTGATGGACTCGGCCTTTGGCACCGGCGAGCGCGACGAGCTGTTCGACGCGATCGACGAGCTCCAGGAGGAAGCCGACGTCGGCGACCTCACGGAGCTCACCGTCCCGCTGTCGGTCGTCGAAGAGCACGTCCCGTTCATGCCGGATCCGGCCTCGGCGTCGGACATGCTCCGGAAGGTCACCAGCTTCCAGAAAAAGAGCGTCAGGGCGTACTTCGCCATCGGCAGCTACCAGGGGATGGACACCGACCGCGTCCGCGTCGGTACCATCCACTCCGCGAAGGGCCGGGAGGCAGACCACGTCTTCGTCGGCACCGACCTCACCGAGAAGGTCGTCGAGCAGATGGTCGCCACCGTCGAGGGGACGGGCGCAGACGCCGACGCCACCGACGTCCCCGGCGTCGAGGAGTTCACCAAGACGACGTCGCCGGTGCCGATCCTCACGGACAACGAACGCCGGGTGTTCTACGTCGGGATGTCCCGGGCCCGCGAACGGCTCGTCCTGCTCGAGAACCTCGTCGACGGCGCGCCGACGCTTCCCGTCGACGTCCTGCTCAACAACCGGATGACAGACGCCGACCTCGAGGAGCTGATCGAGATGGCCCAGACCCCCGCCGGCCTCGAGGCCGAACCGGAAGCCCACTGACCCCCGACGGGCCGAACGGATGTCCCCCTCAGGGCCGACCGACGCCGGGAGTCGCGACCGATCGATCGACGAAACCCACGACCGATCGACGGACGTCGAGGGTCGCGACCGACTGGTCGGTGCCGAGATTCACGGCCGGCTGCTCGACGCCCTCGGCGGGGACGACGCCGCGGCCCTGGTCCACGCCGGCCATCCCCGGGAGCCGACGCTCCGGTACCTGCTCGGGGCCGCCGACCGCCGGCCGGCCGGCGAGGTGGGGGTCGTCCGTGCGGTCGCCGTAGACGAGGAGGGGATCCTCGCGTTCGCGGCCGACGGCGACGACCACCCCGCGACGCGGCTGGCGGACGCCCTGCGGGAACGCGGCCGGACGGGGACGCTCCTCGCACCGCCGGACATCCCCCACGACGCGGCGCTGTACCTCGAGCGGGCGGGGTTCGAGCTGGCCTCGACCGATCTCCTCGATCGGCTCCGTGCGTCGAAGAGCCCCGCCGAGGTGCGACGAATCGAGCGCTCCGCGGCCGCGGCGACCGCGGGGTTGCGCCGGGCAGCGTCGATCCTCGCCGACGCCGCGAGCGACGGGGTCTCCGACGACGCCACGGGCGACGGGGTCTCCGACGACGCCGCGGGCGACGGAAGCTCCGCCGGCGCCACGGCCCACGACGGGACGCTCGTCGTCGACGGCGAGCCGCTGGGCCGCGAGGGGTTCCGTCGCCGGATCGACGCCGCGATCGTCGACGCCGGGGGGTTTCCCGCCGGACACACCGTCGTGGGGGTCGGTCGGACGCCGACCTCCGACGCGTCGGAGACGATCGGGGAGGGGGCGACGGCCGGGGGCGGAGCGGACGTCCTTCCGGTCGGCGAGTCGATCGTCGTCTCGGTCGCTCCCCGCGGGCCGGAGGGCTACCACGCCCCGATGAGCCGGACGTTCGTCGTCGACGGTGACGGGGGCGAGCGACGCCGGGCACACGTCGCGGCGACGGCGGCGCTACGATCGGCCGAGGCGTTGCTCGAGAGCGGCGAGGATCGGGCCGGGGTCGTCGAGGCCGACCTCGCGGCGGAGGTCGCTGCCTTCGGCTTCGAGGCGGGCGTCGAGAGTAGCGTCCGTGGCGTCGGGCTCGAACCGACCGAACGGCCCCTGGCGGGCGGAACGATTCCGGACGGCGCCGTCCTCGCGCTCGAGGCCGAGACGATCGAGCCGGCGGTCCGACTCGCCGATCTCCTCGTCGTCGAGGGCGGGGCCGTCCGCCGGCTCGAGGCTCCCTCGCGGTCGCTGGTGCCCTCGAGAGAGTAACGCGATCAGCCGACGATCGCGATCGGAACGGGCATGAAACAGAGGACGCCGAGGACGAAGGTGACGACGCCGAGCAGGAGCCGTCCGCGGCCGAGTCGGCCGTCGTCGACCGGCCTGGCCGGCCCCGCGGCCGCGATCAGGGCCGCGAACAGTCCCCAGAACACCCAGATGAAAACCGAGTTGCCGCTGTAGTCGCCGACGTAGTAGAGGTAGCCGGCGAGTGCGAACAGCACGCCGGGGACCAGCGCGCCGATCGTCTCCTGGAGCTCCCCGATCATCGCCCGGAGGATGTGGCCACCGTCGAGCTGGCCGACCGGGATCAGGTTGAGGAAGGTGACGAACATCCCCACCCAGCCGCCGATGACGACCGGGTTTACCGCCGTCGTCGGATCCTCGCGGTACAGCGGCTGATCGACGGCCGTCGCGAGCAACTCGAGCAAGGGCGGGTAGCCGAGCTGGATGACGACGCCCGACTCCTCGACGACCTCCTGGGGGGCGTTGACCGGCGGCAGGTGGAGCCCGACGACGGTGACGGCGACGGTCGCGACCAGCCCCGCCAGCGGTCCGGCGACGCCGATGTCGAAAAGCGCCCGCCGGTCGGGCATCCGCCCTTTCATCTTGATCACTGCGCCCATCGTTCCGATCAGCGTCGGCACCGGCAGGAAGTACGGCAACGAGGCGTTCACGCGGTGATACCTGCTCAGGACGTAGTGGCCCATCTCGTGGACGCCGAGGACGAGCAAGATTGCGACCGAGAACGGCCAGGCCCGCCAGATCTCGGTCGGCTCCGCGAACGGGTCGATGTAGTACCACTGGGCGCCGGCGAACAGCGTCGAGAGCACCGTCGCGACGAACAGGACGACGTTCGTCCAGGGAACGCCGTCGATCCCGACGTCGACGGGCTCTGCGAGGAGGACGTACCGGTGATCGTCCGCCATCGGCGACGCCGCCTGCCCACGCGGTTCCGTCGCGTCGTCGACCCGCGACGCCGCGTCGTCGATCCGTGGCGTCGCGTCGTTGACCCGCGATGTCGTGTCGTCGACACGCGGCGTCGTACGCTCTTCGCCCACCGACCCGTCCTCACGTGCCGACCGCGTACCGTCCTCACGCACCGACCGCGTACCGTCCTCACGCGTCGACCGCGTACTCCCTTCAGCCACCGATCCCGTACCGTCCCTCGGGGTCGTCCCCTCGTCGCCCGTCGCCGACCGCCCGCCGGGCACCGCGTCCGCGGTCGTGAGGCGGACCTCGTAGCCCGCTTCCCGGAACACCGGCCAGAGCTCGCGAACCAGCGGCTCCGGGGGGACGAGCGGGCGACCGAAGTACCGAAGCGTCGAGCCGTCACGGTCGACGGCGCTCACCCGGAACACCGGTTCGATCGCCTCGAGCGGGGGGCCGGCCTCGGCGGCGTCCGACCTGGCCATCGCTACGACGTAGCGGTCGGCGGCATAAAACGGCTGTCGGTCGCGGAAGCCGGCCGTCGAGCCGGCAACGACGACCGCGGACGGTCCAGCGGGAACCACGACCGGGCCGTTGGAACGCGGGGGGTCTGCCGTTGGCACGCGGGGAGTCTGGCGCCGACACGCGGGGGCCGTCCCGACGCCAGACGTCGAGTCAATTCGGACTGTGTCGCCGGGTCAGGCCGCGTCGACGCGCCAGGTGGTCGCGCTCGTGTACGACCACTTCTCGATCTCGAGGTCGGCTGCCGACTCGGAGAGCTTGACCATGAGCGCGCCGATCTCCTTCGGCGAGAGGCCGACGTCGTCGGCGATGAACTTGCCTTTGAAGTAGAGCTCGCCGTCCTCGACGCGCTCGCGGAGGTACCGTTTCAGGCGGCGTTCCTTGCTTTCCGTGGAGGGTTGTGTCGTGGTGCTCATCGACGTCGATCCCTCGGAACGGGGAGGGGTTATAAACGGGTGATGGTTAGCGGCGTTTCGGCTCCTTTCGGGATGAAACGGCGAATACGGAGTTTTCGCCCGGTTTAACGAACCTTTCACGACGATCTCAACGGTCGTTAGACGTTTTAGAACCGAATCTGAGGGAGTAATACGATGTTACATGCTCCGGACCGAGAACGTCTCGTGGCTCCGGTCGGCCGTGCCTCGATCGCCGTCGATCGCCCCTCCCCGGTCGCGCGCGACGATGGATCGTCGGCCCTCGACGGTTCGGGGGCCTACTGACGTTCGTGGACCCAGAACTCGTCGTCGACGGTGACCTCCTTTTTGAACAGCGGCACCTCGTCTTTCAGCCGGTTGATGCCGTCTTCGACCGTCCGGAACGCCTCCTCGCGGTGGCCGGCGAGGACGACGACGAAGACGATGTCCTCGCCGTCGGTGACGACGCCGGTTCGGTGGAACAGCTCGACTTCGAAGACGCCCTCGCGAGCCCCGAGCTCCTCCCGGATGGTTCGGAGGCGCTGCTCGGCGACGCCCTCGTACTTCTCGAACTCGAGGAACTCCGTTCGCTCGTCGTCGGGGTCGTCTTTCGCACGGACGCGACCGGTGAACGTCGCGATGGCGCCCGCCCGGTCGGCGTCGGGGGAGGCTTTCACCCGGTCGACAAGCGAGCCGAGGGTCTCGTGGGGTTCGCTCGCGTGGAGCTCCTCTAGGAGGGCGTCGACGTCGAGCTCGTCGGGTCGGTCGACGGTCGCAATCGTGGTGTCGGTCGGCTCGGCGTCGCCGACGGCGACCGTCGGATACGAGAGCGAGTCGACGCCGACGACGACGGCGTACGCACAGTCGACGGCGAGTTCGTCCAAGATGTCCCCCACGGATCGGTCGGTGCCGGTGGCCGTCCAGTCGCCGTCGGCGCCGAGCTCGTAGGTGACGTCGCCGCCGGGCGTGACGTTCGGTTCGCGCAGCTCCGGGGTGCCGTCGGCGATCGTCGCGTCGTAGCGGACGACGCCGACGCGTCCCTCCACCGAGAGGCGGTCGGTGATCCGGCCGAGAACGCCCTCGAGGCGGTCGCCGGCCCCGAGGATCCCGAGTACGTGCATATCCGTTTCGAGGACCGCTCGCGGCTTGTAGCTGTCGGGAGCCAGGTGGCAATCCTTAAGAACGCAACCCGGTTAGAGCGCGGTAAGATGAACGTGGTCGTCTCCATCGGCGGGAGCGTGCTCGTCCCCGAACCCGGCGCCGGGCGGGTCGAAGCACACGCCGCCGTCCTCGAGGAGCTCGTCGCGGACGGCTGTCGGGTCGGCGCCGTCGTCGGCGGCGGCGGCGTCGCACGCGAGTACATCGGCGCCGCACGGGCCCTCGGCGCCAACGAGATCGAACTCGACCAGCTCGGAATCGACGTCACCCGGCTCAACGCCCGGCTGTTGATCGCCGCCCTCGGCGAGGGGACGGTGACGGCGCCGGCCCACGACTACGAGGAGGCCGGCGACGCCCTGCGTGCGGGGAACGTCTGTGTCATGGGTGGGGTCGCTCCGGCCCAGACGACCGACGCCGTCGGCGCCGCTCTCGCCGAGTACATCGACGCCGACCTGCTCGTCTACGCGACGAGCGTCCCCGGCGTCTACGACGCCGACCCCAACGAGGACGACGACGCGAGGAAGTACGATCGGCTCTCGGCCGACGAACTCGTCGACGTCATCGCCGGCCTCGAGATGAACGCGGGCTCGTCGGCGCCCGTCGACCTGCTGGCGGCGAAGATCATCGGCCGGTCGGGGATGCGAACGATCGTCCTCGACGGCACCGACCCGGAGCGGATCGCCCGGGCGGTACGCCACGGCGACCACGAGGGAACCGACGTCGTCCCCGAAGGCGTAAACGAGGAGCCGACCTACTGGGCCCAGTGATGGACACCGGAACCCGGGACGACGCGGCGGGCGAGATCGACGCCGCGAGCCCGTACACGATCCAGTCCGCGGACGACCGCCGTCACGCCTTCTGGGCAGACGTCGTCGCAGACGAGATCGAACGTCGGGGGCCCGAGGAGCCGATCGTGATCAAAGGCGGCATCTCCCCGTCCGGCGTCCCACACCTCGGGAACGTAAACGAGATCATGCGGGGGTACTACGTCGCCGAGGTCCTCCGGGAGCGCGGCCACGAGGTCCGGCAGGTGTTCACGAGCGACGACCGGGACCCGCTGCGGAAGCTCCCGCGGACGCTCTGTGACCTCGACGGGGAGCTCGTCGGGCTGGGGGAGGTCGACGCCGGCGCGCTGGGTCGAAACCTCGGCGTACCGTACACGGACGTCCCCGACCCTTTCGGCTGCTGTGGCTCCTACGGCGAGCACTTCTCGACGATCATCCGACGGAGCGCGGATGCCCTCGGCGTGCCGATCGAGCTCGTCTCGACGACCGAGCTCTACACCTCGGGGCGCCTCGAGGGGGTGACCCGCCACGTCCTCGCCAACCGCGAACGCGCCCGCGAGGTACTCTCGGCCTACCAGGGGAAAGTCGACGACGAGTACGTCCCGTTCAACCCGATCTGTGAGGCCTGCGGGAAGGTCACCGAGACGGTGACGGACGTCGACCTGGAGCGTGAGACCGTCGAGTACCGCTGTACCGACATGGAGGCCGGCGATCGGACGATCGAGGGCTGTGGCCACGAGGGGACGGCGACCCTCCGTGAGGGGAAGATGCCCTGGCGCTTCGAGTGGCCCGCCCAGTGGGAGGTCCTCGGCGTCGACTTCGAACCGTTCGGGAAAGACCACGCCGAGGGCTCCTGGCCCAGCGGCGAGGACGTCGCCCGGAACGTACTGGGGATCGAACCGCCCGTGCCGATGGTCTACGAGTGGTTCACACTCGACGGGGAGCCTTTCTCCTCTTCGGCCGGCAACGTGATCCTCGTCTCGGAGGTCCTCGAGCTACTCGAGCCCGAGGTCCTGCGATACTTCTTCGCGAAAGACCCTGCGAAGGCCCGGGACTTCAGCGTCGAGCGCCTGGACCTGCTGGTCGACGAGTTCGACCGGTTCGAGGCGATCTACTTCGGGGAGGTGGCCGCGAGCGAGGACGAGCGGGCGTTCGCCGAGCGGGTCTACCCGCTCGTCGTCGAGGAGGTCCACGAGGAGCGGATCCGGCTCCCGTACACGTTCGCCGCGGTGCTCGGGATGACCGACGACCCCGCCCTCCGCGAGGAGATCGCCCGCCGCGAGGGACACGTGCCCGATGACGCCCCCGACTGGGCGGTCGAGGCCGCACTCGCACGGGTCGAGCGCGCGCGAAACTGGGCTCGACGGACCCAAAACGAGTTCGACTACGAACTCAAGCGGACGACGCTGCCCGACCACGAGTTCGACGCGGCTACCGAGGCCGCCCTCGAGGAGCTCGCCGACTTCGTCGAGACCGATCCCGGCCCCGAGGAGCTCCAGGGGGAGATATACGAGACGGCAAAGCGCCACGACGTCCCGGTCGGGGAGTTCTTCGCCGCCGGCTACCGGCTCTTTTTCGACGAGCGTCAGGGGCCGAAGCTCGGGCCGTTCCTCGCGAAGGTCGACCGGGAGTTCGTCGTCGACCGGCTCCGCCGGGAGCGGTAGCCGACACGACTCTGCCGGGAGCGGTAGTCCGTCTGCGCGACGAATCAATACCGACCGGCCCGGAGTCGGCGTGGTAGGCCCACGTGAACCACCCGGTCGATCCGGTTTCGAGACCGGTACGCACCCGTGAACGATCGAGCCGGTCGGCCCCGAAATCGGTACGCACCCGTGAACGATGAGCTACCGCAGCCACGGTAGCGGGCATGAGGGAATCTGACGTACCGAGGCGCCGTCTCCTCGCGGCGGTCGGCTCGGGCACGACTCTGACGATCGCCGGCTGTGCCGGCGGCGGAGATTCCGACGACGGAGCGGGCGACGACGCCGAGAACGGCGACGGTGACGCCGAGGACGACGCCGAGGACGGTGACGATGACGAGGACGACGAGAACGGCGACGACGACGAGGGCGACGAACTCGACGAGGACGCCCGGTGTGAGGGCGGCCCCTCCGTCGGGACGCCGATCGAGACGTTCGACGAGCCGTTCCTGACCGACGAGGCCCAGTGGTCGGCGTCGCTTGGCGCGTCTATGGAGTTGATCACCGACGACGTCTACTGTGGGGATCGATCGGTCGAACTCCGCCAGCGCGACGACGACGGCGAGTTCCACGGGCGACTCGACTGGCGACCGGTCGCGCCCGTGGATCTCTCGGGGCGTGATTTCTCGATCGCGTTCAGCGTGCCGGCGGATCTCGACGGGCTCGCGGGGTACGTCGATCTGCGGCTCGGCGACGTCGACGGGAACGTGCTCGTCTTCCGGGCCGACGCCTCCTCGACGTCGGTGCTCACGGAGTCGGCGGAGTGGCTGCGGATCGACTTCGGGCTCCCCAACGCGAGCCCGGACGAGATAGACACCAGCCGGATCATCGAGGTCGGCATCGATCCCTGGCGATCGGCCGAGACCGTCCGGATCGACGATTTCAGGGCCGTTCCGAACGCCGGGGAGGCACACCTGTTGGTCGACATCGACAACCCCGAACGCAAGGGCGACGAGACGGGATTTCTCGACGTCTTCGATAGGTGGGGGTATCCGTGCGTGATGGGCGTCGACGCCGTCTACGCCCGCGACGAGGCGGAGGTGATGGACGTCGACTGGCTGCTCGCGGCCCAGGCGGACGGACACGAGGTCTGCACCAAGCTCACGGGCACCGTCGTCGAGGAAGCCGTCGGGGTGAACACCGCGGACCTGAGCGAGCTCTCGGCCGACCAGCAGGCCGAGGCGATCGCGCACAACCGACGGCTGCTCGAGGAGTTCGGTCTCGACAGCGGCCTGGACACCGTCGTCTACACGTTCAACAACTGGTCGGCCGGCACCCGCGAGGCCCTCGAGGGGAACGTCCGGTGGGGTCGGGATTCGGGAACGGGTGCCTGTGGACACCTGATCACCGAGCCGTACGGGCTCCCGGGACACAACATCGACAACGCGGCCGTCGAGGACGTGACCTGGCGGATCGATCGAGCCGTCGAACACGGGCTCTTTCTCAACCTCTATCTCCACCCCGAGGCCGTCCCCGACGACCGGCTGGACGCCATCCTAGAGCACGTCCACGGCCACGTCGAGGCCGGACGCCTCGAGGTGATCACTCACAGCGAGCTCACGGAGATCGTCGACGGGATGGAGGGCGCAGACGGCGCGGACTGACCGTCGACGGGATGGAGGGCGCAGACGGCGCGGACCGGCCGTCGACTGGCGAACCGATCGTCGACGTAGACAAAAGCCATTTGAGAGCCCGTCCCCGAGTGTATCCCAATGTCCGGCCCCGCAGTTCCCGCTTTCCTCTCGCCGTCGAGTACGCTCACGTGGGTGCTCGCCGGGTTCGGCGTCTACTGGCTCGCGCTGATCGCGCTCCGAAATCGCGGGTTGCTCCCGAGCTACGTCGGCACGCAGGGGCCGATCGTCACGATCCACACGAAACGCGGCCGGCAGTTTCTCGACCGTCTCTCGAAGCCCAAACGGTTCTGGCGGGCCTGGGCGAACGTCGGCGTCGGCATCTCGCTCGTGGTCATGCTGGCGATGTTCGTCGTGTTGCTCACCGCCGCCTTCGGCGCGCTCCAGACGACCGAGACGACCCAGGTCCAACAGCCCCAGAACGTCCTCGTCATCCCGGGGGTCAACGACTTCCTCCCGCTGTCGGCGGCCCCGGGGATCGTCTTCGGCCTGCTCGTCGGGCTGGTCGTCCACGAGGGGGGTCACGGCCTGCTCTGTCGGGTCGAGGGGATCGACATCGAATCGATGGGCGTCGCCACCCTCGCGATCCTCCCGATCGGCGCGTTCGTCGAACCCGACGCCGAAGACCAGTACGAGGCCAGCCGCGGCGGCCAGACCCGGATGTTCGCCGCCGGCGTCACGTTCAACTTCGCCGTGACGATCGTCGCCTTCGCGTTGCTCTTCGGTCCCGTCGCCGGCGCGATCACGGTCGCTCCCGGCGCGGCCGTCGGCGGCGTCGCGCCGGGCTCGTCGGCCGGCGAGGCCGGGATCGAGCCCAACGACCGGATCACGGCGGTCGACGGAACCCCGGTCGAGACCAACGAGGAGCTCTCGACGGTCCTCGGGGACACCGAGGCGGGCGAGGTGACAGTCGAGATCGACGACGGTGACCGGGAGGTGGCCGTCGAGCGCTCGCTGCTCGTGACCGCCGCGGTCCCGAACGGTCCGACGAGCGTCTCGAGTGGTGACACGATCCGCGCCGTCGACGGCGAGCCCGTGGCCACGGAGGCCGACTTCCGCTCGGCCGTCGGCGACCGGGAGGTCGTGACGCTCACCGTCGAACGCGACGGCGACCGCGAGGACCGAACGGCGCCGATCGGCGCCGCGCTCGCGGTCGTCGAGGACGGGCCGTTCGCGGCGGCGGGTGCCCCGGTCGGCGATGGCCACGTGGTCACCTCGATCGACGGCGAGCGGATCTACTCCTACGGCGACCTCCAGGCCACACTCGACGAGCGGAGTCCGGGTGAGGAGGTGACGATCGTCAGCCACCACGACGGCGACCGCGAGGAGTACGCGGTGACCCTCGGCGAGCGAAACGGCGCCGCTTTCCTCGGCGTCCAGGGGGTCTCGGGCGTCTCCGGGCTCGTCGTGAGCGACCTCGGGGTCGACCTCTACCCCGCCGCCGAGTATCTGGCCGTGCTCGGTGGCGACGCCGACGTCTCCGAGAACCCGGTGCTCGCCTCGTTCGCCGACTCGTTTCTCGGCAAGTCGATGATCGTCCTCCTGTTGCCGATCGCCGGCGTCGTCGGCGTGCTCCCGTTCAACTTCGCCGGCTTCACCGCCGGCGTGGAGAACTTCTTTGCCGTCCAGGGACCGCTCGCCGGGCTCGGGGAGCTGCCGGTGTTCGTCGTCGCGAACCTCCTCTTTTGGACCGGCTGGATCAACGTCCAGCTCGGCTTTTTCAACTGCATCCCGGCGTTCCCGCTCGACGGCGGCCACATCCTCCGGACGACCACCGAGGCGATCGTCTCGCGGCTCCCGATCGACGCCACCCGCGGGATGGTCCGGACGGTGACGACGACCGTCGGGCTAACGATGCTCGTCAGCTTCCTGGTGATGGTGTTCGGCCCGACGCTGCTCAGTTAAGCGATCTGGTCGGCGTAGTCGGCGGCCGCGAGCAGCCCCTCGAGCTCTCCCGCGTCGGCCGGCTCGATCTCGATCATCCACCCCTCGCCGTAGGGGTCGTCGTTGACGAGCTCGGGTGCGTCGAAAAGCGCCTCGTTGACCCCGACGACCTCGCCGCTTACGGGCGCGTACAGGTCCGAGACGGCCTTGATCGACTCGACCACGCCGAACGCCTCCTCCCGGTCGACGGCGTCGCCGACGTCGGGCAGCTCGACGAAGACGACGTCGCCGAGCTCGTCCTGGGCGAACTCGGAGATGCCGACCCGGACCGTGCCGTCGGTTTCGAGGGCCCACTCGTGTGATTCCAGGTACCGTCTGTCGTCGGGAGTCTCGAAGCTCATGCTATGTCGATAAACGGCGTCGCCTCGACTCTTGCCTCTTTCGGCTCGCCGCGGACGACCACCGCGAGTTCGGTTCCCGGCTCGGCGTACGCCGCGGGGACGTACGCCAGCCCGATCGGCTTCCCGAGCGTCGGGCTCATCGTCCCGCTGGTCACCGTCCCGATCGTCTCGCCGTCGGGCGTCGCGACGTCGTACCCCGTCCGCGGGATCCCGCGTTCGAGGAGCTCGAAGCCGACGAGTCGCTCCTCGGGCCCCTCGGCGGCGATCGCCGCGAGCGCGTCCCGGCCGACGAACTCCGTCTCGAGGTCGACGGCGAACTCGATGCCTGCCTCGATCGGCGTCCGGGGGTTCGACTCGTAGTCGAACTCGTTGCCACCGAGCAGGAACCCACCCTCGAGCCGGAGGGTGTCCCGGGCGCCGAGCCCGCAGGGCTGGCAGTCGAAGGCGCTCCAGACGGTCTCGGCTTCCTCCCAGGGGAGGACGAACTCGTAGCCGTCCTCGCCGGTGTAGCCGGTTCGCCCCATCCAGCACTCGACGCCCGAGACGGTCACGTGGGTCGCGGTGAACCGGTCGACGTCCGCGCCCGGCCCGTCGAGGGCGTCGGCCACCAGCGACGGCGAGTCGGGCCCCTGGACGGCGAACATGGCACACTCCCCGGTGCGGTTCTCGACGGTCGCCTCGAGCCCCCAGGCGTCGCGGTGATCGATCCACCGGTCGTAAGCCCCCTCGTCGTGGCCGGCGTTCGGGACGAACAGGTACGACGGCGTTCCGTCCTCGTCCGGGAGCCGGTAGATGATCGTATCGTCGAGCATCGTCCCGGCCTCGTCGACGATCGCGGCGTACTGGGAGTCGCCGACGGCGAGCTCGGCGACGTCGTTGGTCGTCAGCCGGTTCATCAGCTCGCGTGCGTCCGGTCCCGTGACGACGATCTCGCCCATGTGGGAGACGTCGAAGATCCCGACGGCCTCGCGGACGGCCTCGTGTTCGGTCCGGATCGAGTCGAACTCGACGGGCATCTGCCAGCCGCCGAAGTCGGTAAACGACGCCCCGCGCTCCTCGTGAACGCCGAAAAGCGGCGGCTTCCGTACGGACATACGCGAACCGACTGCGCCGGGACAGTAAGTCCTTTCGTCGCCACCTCGTCCCACTCGGCCGTCGACGGGCCGGTGTCCGTTCGTTTATGTCGACAACCGACGAACCGTTACCGATGATCGAGGCTCCCCTCCAGCTGGCCGATCCGCTTCTCGAGGAGCCGGTGATCAGGATCGGCCTGGCCGCGATACTCGGCCTGTTTCTCGGGCTGGAGCGGGAGTGGTCCGAGAAGTCGGCCGGAATCCGGACGTTCTCGCTCATCAGCCTGCTCGGGGCCGTCTTCACGATCCTCGCGCTCGAGACGGCCCTGGGGGTGAGCCTGCTGGCTCTCGGCGGCCTGCTCGTGATCGCTCAGGGCGTGTTGCTCGCCGTCGAGGGGTTGATCGGCAAGAACGACGCCGGTCTCTCGCTTACCACCTCGGTCTCGATGCTCGTCGCTTACGGCGTCGGCGCGCTGGTCGCCGCCGGATTCGTTCTCGAGGGGGTGGCCGTCGCGGTGCTCTCCTCGCTGTTGCTCGTGCTCAAGCGCGAACTCCACGAGTTCGCCGGCGGGCTCTCCCGGGCGGAGGTCCGCGCGAGCGCCGAGTTCGCGATCCTCGCGTTCGTGGTTCTCCCGCTGTTGCCCGCCGCGTACGTCCTCTCCGTCGGCGGCGTCGAGATCCCGATCGAACCGCCGGTAGTCTGGCTGATGGTCGTCGCAGTCGCCGCCATCGGTATCGTCAACTACGCGATCGTGACGACCTACGGCGGCCGGGGGATCGCCGTCACCGGCTTCGTGGGTGGGCTGGCGTCGTCGACGGCGGTCGTCGGCACGATGCTCGATCACGTCCGCCAGCGCCCCG
>LKNG01000108.1 GCA_001564115.1 Natrialbaceae archaeon Tc-Br11_E2g8
CGGACTGCCGGTCGCCGCCGCCGTCGGCGTCGCCGTCGCCGCCGAGGTCGGCGCGAAAGTCGGGATGGCCGCCATGGCGTGTCTCGGAACGGCGGCCCACGAGGGGATGGGGTCGTCGGTCACGGCGGCGGTCGGCCCCGCCGCGCTCGTCGGCCCGGCAGCGGTCGGGCTACCCGTGGCAGCACTCACCTGGCCCCAGCCGGCCGCCGCGGCCGCGCTGGGGGCGGCCGTCCTCGCAGCGCTCGTCCCCTGGCTGTGGGCCGTCCGCCGGCTCGGCGGAGTCACCGGCGACGTCTTCGGGGCGGTCAACGAGCTCGGCCGGCTGGTCGGCGTTCACGCGGGGGTGATCGCGTGGGCGCTCTGGTGATCGACGTGGGGGTGATCGCGTTCGACGTGGGGGCGGCCGCGTGGGCGGACACGGGGGTGCTCGCGTGAACGTGCCGGTGATCGACGCGGAGGTGATCGCGTGGACGCACTGGTGATGTGTGGCGGTCGTGGAACCCGGCTGTCGGAGGTCGCCGGGGAGAAACCCCTCGTCCCCGTCTGCGGGGAGCCGATGGTCGACCGGGTCGTCTCGGCACTCGCCACGAGCGGCGTCGGGCGGATCCACGCCGCGGTCTCCCCGAACGCCCCCGAGACCCGCGAACGGCTCGCGGCCGACCCCCAGGTCGTGACGGTCGAGACGCCGGGGGAGGGGTACGTCTCCGACCTCGGGGTCGCCCTCGAGACGGTCGGCCGGCCGGCCCTCACGGTCGCGGCCGACCTCCCGCTTCTGGAGGGGGACGTCGTCGACGACCTGCTTTCGCGCCACGGCGGCGGCTCGGCGACGGTTGCGGTTCCGGTGGCGCTGAAACGCCGACTCGGCGTGAGCGTCGGGACCACGATGGGCGACGGACTCGCCCCGACGGGCCTGAACGTCGTCGCCGGGCCGGCGGAGGAAACGATCATAAGCGACGACCCACGAGTGGCGATCAACGTGAACCGACCGACCGATCTGCGGGTCGCGGAGGACCGATGCGGCTGATCCTGGCCGCGGGTACGACGGAGACGGCGCTGATCGACGGCATAAGCGCGGCCGGGGCGGCGCCCGAGCTCACCGCACACACGCCGCCGGCGGACCTCGAGATAGTCGCCTACGGCGAGCCGACGGCGGCGCCGGTCGTCCCCGTCAGCCCGACGGGCTGTCCGACGCCGGCGGTCGTGACTCGCGCAGTTCGTGAGGTCGTGGGACTCGAGGTGACGGCCGTCGACGCTGGGCTGGCCCGGCCGACGGCCGCGCCGACGGTCGAGCTCGGTGCGAGCCCGGGTGAGGACGTCCGCGAGCCCGTCGCCGTCGCCGACGCCCGCGAGACGTTCGAGCGGGCCCACGCGTTCGGGGCGAGCCTCCCCGACGACCGGCTGCTGATCGGCGAGACGATCCCCGGGGGGACGACGACCGCCCTCGGGGTGCTCGTCGCCCTCGGCGAGCCGCTCTCGGTCTCCTCGTCGCTGCCGGCGAACCCCCTCGAACGGAAGCGGTCGGTCGTCTCCGCGGCGTTGGCCGCCAGCGACCGGGAGCCGGGCGACTGTGCCGGCGACCCAGTAGAGGCGATCCGGCTCGTCGGCGACCCCGTCCAGGCAGCCGTCGCGGGGATCGCCGCGGGCGCCCTCGAGGCGGGGATCGACGTGACCCTCGCCGGGGGGACCCAGCTCGTCGCCGTCGCCGCCCTCCTGCGTCACGCCGGCGTCGAGGCGCCGCTCTCGCTCGCGACCACGTCGTTCGTCGCCGCCGATCCGGCCGTCGACCTCGACCGGGCGGCCGACCGGCTCGGCCTCGCCGTGGAGACGACCGACCCCGGCTTCGACCGCGAGGAGGCCGTCGCGATGGAGCGATACTGCGCCGGCGAGGCGAAAGAGGGCGTCGGGATGGGCGGAGCCCTCACCGTCGCGGAGGGGGAGCTTCCGGCCGTCCGCGCGGCGATCCTGGAGTGCTGTGAGCGCCTCGGAATCGGGAACGGATCGGCGGAACTCCGCCGGTCCGGAGGGTAGCCGTGGACCCCGACGCGGTCGGGGCCGGCGACCGGGTCCCACACGGCGGCGAGCCCGATCCGTCGGTCCTCGAGTTCAGCGCCAACGTCAACCCCCGGACCCCGGACGGGATCGAGGCGGTGTACGCCGCCGCCCTCGAGGAGTCACGCCGGTACCCCGACGACGGCTACCCCGCGTTCCGCGAGGCCGCCGCCGCGGCGGTCGGCTGCCGACCGACGCAGGTGATCCCGACCGCCGGCGGGCTCGCGGCAATCCGGCTCGCCCTCGGGGCGACGCTGCGTCCCGGCGAGGAGGTGCTCGTTCCCTACCCGAGCTTCGGCGAGTACGCCCGCGAGGTCCGTCTGCAGGGCGGACGGCCGCGGTTCGTCCGCCACGACGAGCTCACGGCGCTCGACCCCTCCCGGTACGCGCTGGCGATCGTCTGTACGCCGAACAACCCGACCGGCGAGGCGATCGCGCCGGCGGCGCTCGCGTCGTTCGCCGACCGCTGTCGGGAGAGCGGGACGCGCCTGCTGGTCGACGAGGCGTTTCTCGGCTACACGGCGCTGCCCTCGATGGCCGGACGCCCGGGCGTCGTCGTCGCCCGCTCGCTGACGAAGCTGTACGGACTCCCGGGGCTGCGTGCGGGGTACGCCGTCGCGACGGGCGAGCTCCGCGAGGCGCTCGCGGTCGCCCGGCCGGCCTGGAGCCTCGGCACGCCCGCGGCCCGCGTCGGGGCCCACTGTCTCGCCGACGACGAATTCGTCCGTGACACCCGCGAGCGCGTCGCCCGGGAGCGGGTGTGGCTCCGCGAACGCCTCGAACCCGCGTTCGAGATCGCCCCCTCGGACGCGCCGTTCCTGCTCTGTCGGCCCCGTCGGGGAACGGTCGACGGGCTGCTCGAGCGGACGCGGGCGGCCGGGATCGCGATCCGTGACGCCCGGACGTTCCGCGGGCTCGACGCCCACGTTCGGATCGCCGTCCGCGACCGGGAGGACAACGAACAGCTCCGAGCGGTGATGCTCGATGGCTGACCGCCGGGAGGAGCGGTCGGTCGGCGACGACGGTCGGGAAGCACGTCGGTCGGACGGGTCCGAAGCGTCCCGATCCGACGGCTACGAGGCGTCCCGGTTCGACGGCGTTCTCCGCCTCCGCCGGCCGGGTACGGAGTGGCTCTCGACGGGCTGGAACGGCGGCCGGGAGATCGCCGACGCGGCGTACAACGTCTCGGTGCCGGAGGGGTGGCACGTCGAGTCCATCGGCGAGTACGTCACCGACCGGCTCGACCGGGCGGGCGTCTCCGAGGAGGGCCCCACTCTGCTGACCGGCGTCGACCTCGAACACGCCCGCGGGGCCCGGCTGGGGTCCGTGACCGCCGTCGCGACCGCCGGCCTCTCGAACGTCGCCGCGCTCCCGAGGGCACCGGCCGGCGGAGAGCTCCCCGATCCTGGCACCCGACGACCGCCCGGGACGGTGAACCTCCTCGTGGGAACGAGCCGGCGACTCGCACCCGGCGCACTCGCGAACCTGGTCGCCGTCGTGGCGGAGGCGAAGGCGGCGACGCTCCTCGCCGAGACGGGGGTCCCCGGGACGACGACGGACGCGATCGTCGTCGGTCACGATCCGGACGGACCGCCCGCGGAGTTCTCCGGCAGCGGGACAGCCGTCGGGGCCGCGAGCCGGGCGTGTGTCCGGGAGGCCGTCACCGACGCGCTCGCCTCGCGGTACGCCGACAGCGACGTTCCGGCCTCGGCGACCGACGCCGAGCACGGCGTCTCGACCGACGTCGAGGCCGAGCGGTTCCGACCCGATCGCGGCTGATTCGGACGCTACAGGCGGATCGACGACGCTTTGTCCCCGCCGCCGGACACCCGGACATGGCCATCCGGTTTGCCACCGGCAACGAGGGGAAACTCGAGGAGGCCCGGGAGTACCTCCGGGAGCCGATCGAGCGGGTCGAGTACGACTACGTGGAGATCCAGAGCGACGAGCTCGCCGAGATCGCCGCCCACGGTGCCAGGGAGGCCTACGAGGCCGTGGGCGGCGACGGCGTTCTCGTCGACGACTCCGGGCTGTTCGTGGAAGCGCTCGGCGGATTTCCGGGACCGTACTCGGCGTACGTCGAGGACACCGTCGGCGTCGAACGGCTCTGGCAGCTCGCGAGCAGGGAGGAGAACCGCCGGGCGCGGTTCCGCGGCGTCGTCGCCTACTGTGGGCCGGAGACGCTGGCGGGGACGGCCGATCCGTCGCCGGATCCGACCCGCGTCGAGACGACGGTCGACGGCGTCGTGGCCTTCTCGGGTTCGGTCGCCGGCACCCTCGTCGCCCCCCGGGGTGAGGGTGGGTTCGGCTACGACCCAATCTTCGAGTACAACGGCCGGACGCTCGCGGAGATGGACGCCGCCGAGAAGAACGCCATCTCCCACCGCGGCCGCGCGCTCGAACGGTTCGCCGACTGGCGAGCCGGTCGCTGAGGTCGGGGCCGTCGGTCGACCGGTTCGCCCGCAGTCGCCGTGAACGAGGTCGTCGGTCTGTCGTTTCGCTTCCGATCCGGTCCGTCAGCACCGGTCAGCCGTCTCACCTGCGATCCGATCCGTCAGCAGGCCGGTACTCTGACTCCTCTACGTCTCCGGGGTCTCCGTCCCCGTCGGCCGAACGTTCGGTTTCGGGGGGCTCTCTCGGCTCCAGTTCGCCCTCCGCCTCGAGTTCCGCTTCCAGCTCCGCGACGTACTCCGCCGCGTCCTGGCGGATGTACGCCGCGAGGGTCGCGATGACGACGAGGGCGAAGACCGGAATCCCGACGAGCAACGCCAGCGCGAGCACGGTGTCGAGGAGGCTCGGGTCACCGGGGAAGACGGCGACGGTCATATCCGGACCTCGGTCCGGGACGGCTTAGGAGTTGTCGACATTCGATCCTCCGTATTCAGGCAGAAATGCGTGAACTCGCGTTTCACCCCCAGTCAGTGAGTTTTTATACATAGATTCCAGCCAGATTTTCAATATTTATTGGTTAGGATTCTGTTCAGAACCCAGAACAGTAACTGACCCCGCGTGTGGTTACTTTCTAAAGAGGTTGTACTACTCGGAGCTTATAGAAGTTTGAGTGACTAAAAAACACAGGCACAGCTGACATTAAATACCAGCTACAATTAAACGACGGAAAGTGTCTTAATTGGTTGCACTGATGCCGGATACACGTTTTTGAGGTTCTGGATAGTGATTGCTATCATGCCGGAGTTCGCTTCGCTTGAATCACAAGAGGTTCGCGAGTATTGGCAGAATGAAGCTCAAGACTTCACTCCATGGGTAGCTGACGAAATACGTGCAGGGGATGTATCCGAATTAGAGGATACACTCGGATTGGAACTGGAAGTCATAGAAGAAGAGAAGGGTGTTGGCAGGTATAATCTTGACATTTTAGCTGAAGTACTGGATGACAATCGAAATGTAGTCATCGAAAATCAACTCAATTTGTCGGACCATGATCACTTAGGAAAATCTATTGCGTATGCATCAGGCGTCAATGCAGATATCATCGTTTGGATAGCTCCACGATTCTATGACGAACATCGAGATGCAGTACAATGGCTCAACAGAAATAGCCGTGAAGGTGTAGATCTATTTGCTATTCGATTAGAAGTCTGGAAGATTGGAGACTCCGAACCGGCTGTTCGCCTCAACCCAGTTGTTGAACCCAGTGAGTGGAAAGAAAAAGCCCAACGGTCAGAAGGGGAGCTTACTGATACAGAGAGGCTCCGAGAAGAGTTTTGGACAGAGTTTCGGGACCGTCTTGAGGAACGAGAGGCTACACCCTTGACCCCCCGAAAACCGTTCCCTGATTATTATCACAAACTCTCAATCGGGAAATCAGGGTTCGGACTTCGGTTTACTATCAAATCACGCGATAACGAACTGGGAGTTGGTCTCCTTATTCGAGACGACGCTGATGCTTACTGGAAATTGGAAGAGGAGCGTGAAGAGATAGATAATGAGTTCGATCAAAAAGTGGTATGGAATGAGCCAAAAGAAACCCGTGCTGGGAAGGAAAGAAGCAAGATACTGATCACGAAACACGTTGATGTTACTGACAAAGAACAGTGGGACGAATATCTTGATTGGATGATCAAGAACGGTGAACGGTTCCACGAGGTATTCTACGACCGGGTTCAACGACTGTAACCACTCAGTTATCTCGGGTTTACTGGCTCCGATCCTCCTCCTCCTCGTCGTTCCGGAGAATCAGGTAGATGAGCGCGAGCGGGATCGCGACGTAGAAGACGAGCATCGCCGGGAGCAAGAGCAGCTCCGGGCCGCCGAGATCGGAGAGCGCCGTCGGTGACATGGTCGACCAGTGACGCCCACGGCTCCTATCGGTTGTGGTTCGATCGACGGATCGGCCCCGTCGATCGACGGATCACCCCCGGCGTGCGGCGTCGATCCGGTCGAACGCCGCCCGGTCGAGCTCGACGTCGACCGCACCGACGTTCTCGGCCAGCTGTTCGGGCGTTCGCGCGCCGACGATCGGCACGCAGGTGAACCGCCGCTGGTCCATCAGCCACCGGAGGCTCACCTGGGCGGGGGTCGCCCCGAGCTCGTCGGCGACGGCCCGCAGTTCCTCGAGGACCTGCCAGGCCCGATCGGTGGCGTAGTGGTCGCCGAAGCGATCCTCGAGGGTCGCCCGGGAGCCGTCGGGGGCCTCGACCGAGCCGTCAGGCGCCCGGTCGTACTTGCCGGTGAGAAATCCCCCGGCCAGCGGCGAGTACGGACAGACCGCGAGCCCCTGATCGGCACAGACGTCGAGGTAGTCGCCGACGGCGTCGTAGTGAGCCGGGCTGACCATCGGCTGGGTGACCGAGAAGCGCTCGAGCCCGTCGACGTCGCTCGTCCAGAGGGCCTTCGTCAGCTGCCAGGCGGCCATTGTGCTCGCACCCAGGTGGTTGACCAGCCCCTCCCGGACGAGATCCGAGAGCACCGAGAGGGTCTCCTCGATCGGCGTCTCCTCGTCCCAGCGGTGGATGTAGTACAGGTCGAGGTAGTCCGTGCCGAGCCGGTCGAGGGCGCCCTCGATCTGTCTGCGGACGTGTTTGCGCCCCAGTCCGGAGTCGTTCGGCCCGGGCTCGCCCCAGCCGTCGAACGGGAAGTACACCTTCGAGGCGATGACGAACTCCTCTCGGTCGTGGCCCTCGAGCCACTCGCCGATCCACTCCTCGCTCGTGCCGTCGGGATCGCCGTAGACGTTCGCCGTGTCGATGAAATTGATGCCGTGGTCCCGGCAGGCGTCGAGCAGCGCGTGGGCCTCCTCGCGGTCGGTCTCGACGACGTCGCCGTGTCGCTTGCCAAACCGCCAGGTGCCATAACAGAGCCGCGAGACCGTCGTGCCGGTCTCCCCGAGGATGACGTACTCCATACCCGTCGTTCTCGCTCCGGACACAAAACCGGTCCGGGGCCCGGATGGGCGATCCGGACACGGGGGGTGACGATCCAGGATCCGGATACCGGGTCGGCCGTCCAGGCGATCCGGACACCGGGATAGCGGTCCAGGATCCGAACACCGGGTAGTCGTCCAGGCGATCCGGGACTGGTTCGGCGACGGTCGGCCGCTCGGACGGTTTCAGCCGTCCGGGATCTCGTCACCGGAGGAGCCGACGATCACCGTCCCGCCCATCGACGTCGGTGCCGGGTTCTCGAACGCCGACCAGTCGGCGGCCATCTCGTCGTCGGTCAGCAGGCAGTCGTCCAGCCGGTCCTCGAAGGTCTCCCGATCGAGCCCGCGACCGATGATCGCGAGCCGGATCTCCCGGTCGCCCCACTCCTCGTCCCAGGGGAGGTCGGGCTGGCCGCGACGGTGGGCCGCCCGCTGTGTCTCGGGGAGGCTGGCGATCCACCGGCCCGTGGCCTCGAGGGTCGTCACGCCGCGGGCGACACTCGCCGTGATCGCGACCCGTTCCCGGCCGGCGATCCAGCACAGCCCCTTCGCACGCACCAGCTCCGGCGGGAGGGTTGCGAGCTCGTCGGCGAGCCGTTCGGGGTGAAACGGCCGATCGCGGCGGTAGCTCCAGACCTCGACGCCGTACTCCTCCGGTGGGTGGCTGTGATCGTGGTCGCGATCGTGATGGTCGCTGTCGTCGTCGTGGTCGCGATCGTGGTGGCTGTCGTGGTCGTGGTCGTGATCGTGGCCGTCGCCGGAGTCGCCGTCGTCCCGTCCAGCTCCGTCGCCCACCCCGACCTCGACGGCCCGCTTCCAGCCGGCCGACTCACGGACCGCCTCGTGGTCGAACCGGCCGGTCGCGAGGAGCCGGTCGGGGTCGACGCAGCCGTACTCGGTCGTCACGAGCTCCGCACGCGGCTGGAGCCCCTCGAGCAGCGCGATCACCGCCTCGCGCTCGTCGGCGCTCACGAGGTCACACTTGTTCACGACGAGCAGGTCACAGAACTCCACCTGTTCGAGCCAGAGGTCGGCGAGCGGTTTCGAACCCGTCTCGTCAGGCCCCGCCCGGCTCGGCTCCCCCTCGCCGGCGAAGGCGTCGTGGAACGCCCGCGCGTCGACGACCGTGACGAGCGTGTCGAGCTCGTAGGGGCCGCCGGCGGGGCCGCGGACGAACGTCCGGGCGATCGGCTCGGGTTCGCTCACGCCCGAGGCCTCGACGACGAGCGCGTCGAACTCGTGGCGTTTCCAGAGCTCGATCACCGACCGGGAGAGCTCGTCGCCGAGGCCACAGCAGATACAGCCGTTCTCCAGGGCGAGCACCTCCCGGCCGCCGAGCGCCGTGCGGGCGGCCACGAGGTCGGCGTCGACGTTCACCGCGCCGACATCGTTGACGACGACCGCGATCTCCCGCTCGCCGTCCTCCAACAGCCGCGTCAGCAGGGTGGTCTTGCCCGCACCGAGCCCGCCACAGAGCACCGTGACCGGAACCATCTAGTCGTCCGCGAGCGCGAG
>LKNG01000109.1 GCA_001564115.1 Natrialbaceae archaeon Tc-Br11_E2g8
CCCCACTTCGACTCCGCCTGGGAGATCGAGGAACACGCCCGCGGGCTCGACCTGCCGCTGACCGTCCTCGGCCCCGTCTTCTTCTTCCAGAACTTCGAGGCGTTCGCCGAGGACGTCCTGGAGGGGACGCTCGCCCTGCCGCTGGCCGAGGGCGTCTCCCTGCAGATGGTCGACGTCGGCGACGTCGGCCGGGCCGCGGCGGTCACCCTCGCCGACCCCGACGCGTTCGTCGGCGAGTGGATCGAGCTCGCCGGCGACGAGCTGACGCTTGCCGAAGCCGCCGAGACGCTCTCGCGGGTGACCGGCGTCGAGGTCGATCCCTACCACGTCCCCATCGAGGAGGCCTACGAGAGCTTCGGCGAGGAGTTCACCGTGATGTGTGAGTGGTTCAACGAGGTGGGTTACGAGGCCGACCTCGAGGCTCTGGAAGCACAATTTGGCTTCGCGTTCACGACCCTCGAGGGGTATCTCCGGGCGAACGGCTGGGAGGACAAACAGGGGATGGCCGCGGTTCCGGGCTGGGTCAAAGCGATGCAGTGACCTGGCCGTAGCCCACGTCCACGATCCTCCGTGCCGTTGCCCGGCCGTAGACGACTTTTGCACCCTTCCTCACCGTTGTCCGTTACCGAAGAAGGCCGCGAGCGCTGGTGGTAAGATGATCGTGCAAGATGTAGAGAACGTATCCAGCAGCGACGGATTTCGTCCCCATCTTCATACGGACGACGGTGACTCGTTACCGCCGTGTAGTCGGAATACTGCCGTATCAGCCCCCAAATCACCCGGTGTGTCGACCCCGGCCGGAAAACACTCACCGCAGTCCGTATCAGGCGTTCCGGTCGATCCACTCGCAGAAGGCCTCGAAGTCGTTCGCCCCCGCGCTCTTGGCGACGTCGCGAAGTGTTCCGGTGCGGAGTTCGTCGTGCAGTGGCACCGTCACTTGTCGGCGGTCGTCCTCATTCGTCGGGTGTTCGTAGTACAGCTGTGCATGATCGCCCGTGGTCCGTCGCCACTCGAATCCACCCGTGTTCACGAGCACCTTCACGACCTCCATCCCGGAGAACGTCCCCCGCGGCATCGATCAGTCCAGCACGTCCGGCGGTTCGCGCTTGCCAGTTGTGTTGTCGGCAGGATCGATTCCCGCCGCCCTGAGTTCCTCGTCGGTCGGTGCGCGCCCACGCTCACCGTCGTTCAGTCCCATCGCGTCGTCGAGGTTCTCTAACGCTACCGCTCTGGACTCGCCCTGTGTCGTGACGCCCGTTTCCACGTCCTTTGCGATCCACCAGTCGTCCTCCTGCCAGAGACGGATCTCGCCGTCGTGACCGTCGCCGTCTTGAGTCGAACTGGCCATCCTAGTTAGTGTTGAACGACTAGTCGTATAAGCATTCGGCGCCCCTCCGACGAAGCTTTAGCACATCGGCGAGTGGCTCGTCTCGTGACCGACTCGCGCGCTACATCTTGCAATGTCTCCCGCAATCATATTTATCTCGACGTTTTCGAATCTGAACTGTACTGCGGTAAATCGGCTGTGACTATTCTTATCACACGCTAGATCGCGAACTGACTGACGACTTTTGTGAGTCCTCGAAAAGTGCCCGGGGAGGGCTCCGAACCCTCGATCTCCGCATGTCCCAGGTCCGAGGCTCGGCGGTCCTCGTGGGACGGGGAGGCTTCCAAGGCGAAACCGCACCGAATCTCCGAACCCTATGAGTGCGGCGCTATGTCCAGCTAAGCCACCCGGGCGCACTCGGGGGTTGTCGGGTGGCGTTCTTTAACCTTCCCATTCGGCCCCGTCGGCGTCGGCGAGTCCGCCGTCGGGCCCGCGGATTTATCATACGGCCTTGCGAACTCCGGGCTATGAGTACGCCGGCTGTCGTGACCGACGCCATAGACGGCGAGGAGGTCGCCGCGCGCGTTCCGCTGGGTGGCGACGACGAGCTGTTCGTCACCCCCTCGCGGACGGTGCTCTACCGCGCCGAGGGGCTGCTCAGCGACGAATCGACCGAGGAGTTCCCCCACGGTGCCGACCGGCTGACCGTCTCGGAGGGGCGACGAAAGACGAAACTCGGCCTCGAGTACCCCATCGACGGAACCCGGGAGTTCACCGTCCCGGCGAAACGGACCGACGACGTGTTGCTCCCGGTGCTCGCGGGCGTCCTCAGCGGCAACGGGATCACCGAGCCCGGCGAGACGGTCGTCGAGCTCTACCGGTTCAGCGAGCTCACCCTGATCGTCACCAGCGATCGGCTGGTCAAACACGTCGGCGAGGCGGTCTGGGACGGCGACTACGAGGATTACGAGTACGCGGACGTCACCAACCTCGCGTTCGAAGACGGCGCCGTCGCGACCCAGATCGTCCTCACGGTCGGCGACCGGCCACAGCGGATCAAAGCACCCAACGAGGACGCGAGTGATCTCCGCGAGCGGCTCACGAGGGCGCTGTTCGAGTACCACGGCGTCGACAGCCTAGAGGAGCTCAACGACACGCTCGGGGACGACGAGCCGGAGGAGGTCCGGGACGCGACCGCGGCGTTCGACGACCGGCTCGATCCGCTCGGGACGAACTCGGCCGACGAGGGGCCGGCGACGGGCGGGGACGACGCGTCGATGGGAGGTCGCGACGATCCGCTCGCCGGAGGCGACCCTCTCGGAACGGGCGGGGATCCCGCGGTCGACGGAGACTCCCGGGATGGAGACGACCCCGGCCACGACCCTGGCCGCGCCGCCGGAGGTAGAGACGAGCCCGACGGCGATCTCCAAAGCGGGACCGAGTCCGGGAGCGACACCCGGGGGACGGACGAGCCCGGGAGCGACGCCCGGGACGGCGCGGCGGGTGACGCCTTCGAGGAAGGGGGGTTTCAGCCGGCGACCGAGACGACCGATCCGGCGCTGCTCGAGCGACTCGACGCCCTCGAGGCGGCCGTCGAGCGACAGGCAACGGCGATCGAACGACAGGGCGAGACGATAGAACAGCTCATCGAGGAGCTCCGGCGGGGGCGTTGACGTCCCCTCCGCGCTGAAGCGCGAGGCTTTCGCCTCGAATTTTCCGTAAACCCCGGCGACCCCTACTCGACGACGACGACCGTCGACTCGGTCTCGAGCATCTCGCCGGCCCCGGAGTAGCTTCGTTCGAACTCGACCTCGAACAGCCCCTCCCCGAGACGCTCACCGGCGACGACCAGCTCCTCACCGTCGAGTTCGAACTCGCCGGCGTCGATCGCCGCGTCTATCTCCCCGACTTTCGCCCCGTACTCCGGTCCGAGGGTCGCGTAGTCGAGATCGATCGCCGTGACCTCGGTCGTGATCTCCGGGGGCTCGGCCAGGTGCTCGAGCTCGTCGACGTGCATCACGTCCCGGATGACCCCCTCGAACCCCTCGATGGGGCCGTAGACGGCGACCGCGTCGAGCTCGGCGTTCAGCGGGAGCTGGCGCTCGCTTTTGTACCGACGGAGCGCGGAGATGACCTCCATGGCGGCCTCGCCGGCCTCGAGGTCGGCCTCGTACCCCCGTGGCTCGGGCCAGGTCTCGGTGTGGATGCTGTCGAACCCCTGATCGTCGTCTCGCGGCCCGCTTCGCTCACCGCCGTCTCGCGGTTTTACCGCTCGACTGTCCGCGGAACTTCGTTCCGCGCTGCTCGAATCGTTCGAGGCGCGTGGCGCCTCGCCACCGTAGACCGCCTGCCAGATCTCCTCGGTGATGTGGGGCAGATACGGTGCCCACAGCTTCAGGAACGTCCGGTGGGCGACCCGAAGGGTGTACGCCGTCGAGGCGCTCTCGGCGCGGGTCTTCGCGATTTCGAGGTAGTCGTCACAGAACGTGTTCCAGAAGAACGTCCGCAGCCGGGTGCGGGCTTTCGCGACCTCGTAGTTCTCGAGGTAGTCGGTGAGGTCGGCCACGACGGCGTCGAGTTCGGCCAGCAGCCACCGGTCGATGGCCTCGAGGGCTCCCGGCTCTGCCGGCTCGGCCGGTGCGAGCGAGTCGACCAGCTTCGAGGCGTTCCAGAGCTTCTGGAGCAGTTTCTCCCCCGCGGTGAGGTCCTTCTCGTTGTACGGGAAGTCGTCGCCGACGGAGGTGCCGGCGGCCCAGAAGCGGACGGCGTCGACGGGGTACTCCGCGAGGACGTCCTCGGGGTCGACGACGTTGCCCCGGGATTTGGACATCTTCTCTCTGTTCTCGTCGAGCACGTGGCCGTTTATCAGCGTCGCGTCGAACGGCACCTCGCCGGTGTGCTCGTAACACTTGACGACCGTGTGGAACAGCCAGAACGAGATGATGTCGTGGCCCTGGGGACGCAGATCGAACGGGTAGAGCTCGGGGCGTTCCATCGTGAACCCCTCCTCCGGGTCCCAGTCCCAGCCGGCGTTGATCAGGGGGGTGAGCGACGACGTCGCCCAGGTGTCGAAGACGTCGTCCTCGGGGACGAACCCGTCATGGCCACACTCCGGGCAGGCATCGACCGGCGGCTCGTCCGAGAGGGGATCGACGGGAAGCTCCTCGCGGTCGGCCATGACGGGGTGGTCACACTCCTCACAGTACCAGACCGGGAACGGGATGCCCGAGTCCCGCTGGCGGGAGATCAGCCAGTCCCACTCGAGGCCCTCGATCCAGTGTTTGTACCGGGTGAACATCTTCTCTGGATACCACTCCATCTCCCGGCCTGCCTCGAGGTACGCCTCCTTGTGATCGAGGATCTCGACGTACCACTGTTTCGAGACGCGGAACTCGACGGGCGTATCACAGCGCTCGTGGACGCCGACGACGTGGCTGATCTCCCGACGGTCCCGGAGGGCACCGACCGCTTCCAGATCCTCGACGATGGCCTCGCGGGCCTCCTCGGTCGAGAGTCCCTCGTACTCGCCGGCGAGGTCGGTCATCGTCGCGGTCTCGTCGATGGCCACTCGCAAGGGGAGGTCGTGGGCCTGGTACCACTCGATGTCGTTCCGGTCGCCGAAGGTACAACACATCACGATCCCGCTACCTTTCTCCACGTCGACCCGGTCGTCCTCGATGATCGGCACCTCGTGGCCGAAGATCGGAATGCGGGCCGTCTCGCCGACCAGCTCCCGGTTCTCGTCGTCGTCGGGGTGGACGAAGACGGCGACACAGGCCGGGATCAGCTCCGGTCGGGTCGTCGAGATGATAAACTCCTCGCGGGGTGGAGCCTCCCCCACGACCTCGAAGGCGATGTCGTTGAAGTGTGATCCCTTCTCTAAATCCTCCATCTCGACCTGTGAGATGGCGGTCTCACACTCGGGACACCAGATTGCCGGGGCCTTCTTGCGGTACTCCCGGCCCTTCTCGTAGAGGTCGAGAAAGGACAGCTGGGAGATCCGCTGGACCCGGGGCTCGATCGTCTTGTACGTCGAGTTCCAGTCGATCGAGCAGCCGAGTGCCTGCATCTTCTCGGTGAAGTCGGCCTCGTACTCCTCACAGACCTCCCGGCACAGCTGCTGGAACTCCCGGCGTTCGTACTCCTGGTGACGGATGTCGAGTTCCTGCTCTGTCAGGCGTTCGCTCGCGATCCCGTTGTCGTCGTAGCCGAACGGAAAGAGGACGTCGCCGTCTGCCATCCGCTGGAAGCGCGCGGCGAAGTCCTGGAGCGTGTGGCCGTAGAGGTGGCCCATGTGGAGGCTCCCCGAGACCGTCGGCGGCGGCGTGTCGATCGTGTAGACGGTATCCGAGTCGGCGCCAGGCTCCCCCTCGTAGGCGTAGGTCTCCGCTTCGACCCACCGCTCTTGCCAGCGGGGCTCGACGGTCTCGGGGTCGTAACTTCCCACGAGGGCGGGCTCGTCGGTCCGGGGTTCGCCTTCCGGCGTCTCCGTGCTCATGCTCTCACCGCCCGGCGGGGGCGTCGTCGGTGCGTCGGTCGAACGGGTCGCGGTGATCGATAGGTCATCGCTGCTGGTGGCCGTTGCTCGGTGAAATTCGGTCGGTGACAATACATCCGTCGAAAGGGGTTGGGGATACGGGGCTAGCGCGCCCCTACGAACACGGCATCGCGCGACCCGGCGACGCGGTCGTCCGTGGCCGCGACGGCGTCGTTCATACGTCACCTTACTCCCGGCGACCGTGTTATGTGTTTCGCGTTGGTTCAAGCGTCGGTCGGTTTCGAAACCGCGGGCGTGGGAGCCGACTGCTTCGGCCGCTGGTGGCGAGACGGGCGGTGCGGATCGACGCCGTCTCACCCGTCGACGCTCGGACGAAGCGTTTTCTGCGTGAGCGTTGGAGCCAACCCCGATGAGCCAACAGCCACCCCCGTCATCCGGCCCTCCGCGAACCCGTGTCGATGGTCGGTAACCTCGCCACCCGATACGCCGACGCCCTGATCGCCCACAGCAAACTCGTCGTCGTCGCTCTACTCGTGCTCACCGCCGTCGTCGGTGCGGGTGCCGTCGTCAACGAGCCCGAAGACGCCGGGATCGGCGAGTTCGAGACCGACTCCGAGGAGCAGGACGCCCTCGAGTACGTCGAGGCGAACTACGCGACCGACGACGGCGTCGTCACCCAGATCGTCGTCCGCGAGGAGGGCGGTGACGTCCTCACCAGGGAATCGTTGCTCGACGGCCTCGCCTTCCAGCAGGACGTCCGCGCGAACGAGTCGGTGAACGCGACGATCGACGACGACGGCTTCGTCGGCCTCGAGAACGTCGTCGCCACGGCCGCGTTCTCCCAGCAGGAGGTCGACGCGCTCTCCGAGCGCGGCCAGGAACTCGGCGAGCGCGAGGCCGAACTCGAGGCCAGAAGCGAGACGCTCGAGGACGGCCTCGACGAGGTCCGGGACCTCCAGCGCGAGTACGAGGAGCTGGCTGCGACGACCGACGAGGACGGCCCCGAGAGCGAGGCGGCTGCGGCCGACCTCGAGGACGACCCCGAGAGCGAGGCGGCTGCGGCCGAACTCGAAGCCGAGATCGACGCGGTCGTCGCGGAGACGGCCGACGCGGCCGATCTCGACGACGAAGGGGCGGCCGAGTACGAAGCCGCCGTGTCGGAGGGTCGCGAGATCGAGGCCACCCTGTTCGGGATCGAGCAAACCACCGACGACCCCGAGGGGGTTCCAGAGTATCAGGACCTCCAGGAGGCACTCGAGGGCGTCTACGCTGCCGGCACGATGGGCGTCCTCGAGGACGAATTCGAGCAACTTGGCGAGTCGTTCGAGGACCTCGAGGCACAACAGGAGGCCTTCGAGGAGACGGTCGAGGATGGCCCGCCGCTCGAGGCCCAGATCGAGGCCCTCGAGGCGCTCGACGAGGACGCCTTCGACGACCTGCTCGAGGACGTCCTCGACGACGGAACCAACGAGAACGCGACCGAGGCGGGTGCCGGCGTCGGTCCGGGGGGCGCCGGGACCGGTCCGACGGCCGGCGGCGACGACGCGCTCGAGTTCTTGTCGGCGGAGTACGACCCCGACGAGCGCGAGGCCGAGGCTCGGATCACCTTCCTCTTCCAGGTCGACGACAGCGGCGAGGACGACGAGCCGGAAGCGGCCTACGACGCTCAGCTCGAGGTCGAGTCGCTGTTCGACGATCGGTTCGACGACGGCTTCGTCTTCGGCCAGGGGATCACCGACGCGGCGTCGGCGAGCGCCGTCGGCGACAGCTTCGCGATCATCACGCCCGTCGCGCTCGTCCTCGTCCTCGGCATTCTCGCGATCACCTACCGGGACGTCGTCGACGTCCTGCTCGGCCTGGTCGGGATCGGCGTCGTGATGGCCTGGCTCGCCGGGCTGTTGGGCTGGCTCGAGATCCCGACGAGTCAGCTGTTGATCGCCGTCCCCTTCCTCCTGATCGGCCTCTCGATCGACTACGCACTCCACGTCGTCATGCGCTACCGGGAGGCCAGAGCCGGGACGCTCGAGGTGGCGAGCCCCGAGTTCGACGGGGGCGAGACCGGACCCACCGAGGGTGTCGCTCGAGGGATTCGAACCGGGATGGCCCTGGGCATCGGTGGCGTCGTCCTCGCGCTCGCCGCGGCCACCTTCTCGACGGGGATCGGCTTCCTCTCGAACGTCGTCAGCCCGCTGCCGGCGATCCAGGACTTCGCGATCCTCAGCGCGGGCGGCATCCTCGCGACGTTCGTCGCCTTCGGGATCTTCGTCCCCGCACTCAAGGTCGAAGTCGACGGCGTGCTCGAGAACCGCTTCGGTCGAGACCGGGCGAAGCCGCCGTTCGGCGTGACGCCCGGGCCGATCAACCGCGCTCTCGGGACTGGCGTCGTGCTGGCCCGGCGTGCGCCGCTTGTGGTCGTCTTCGTCGCCGTCTTGCTCGCGATCGGCGGTGCCTACGGTGCGACCGGCATCGACACCGAGTTCAACGAGGCCGACTTCCTGCCCGAGGACGCTCCCGAGTGGGCCAAATCGCTTCCCGGCCCGTTCGCGCCCGACACCTACACCATCAGCGACGACGCGGAGTACCTCGCGGACAACTTCCAGGACCCCGACTCGCAAGCCGACATTCTGATACGCGTGGACGTGACCGACCCGGCCACGCTCCCCGCGATCGAGGACGCTCGAGCCGACGATGCCGCGATGGCGAGGGAGGGCACGATCGACGCCCGTTCCGACGGGACGGCCGCCGTCGACGGGCCGCTGACCGTCCTCGAGGACGTCGCCGCCGAAAACGAGACGGTCGCCGACGGCATCGACGCCCGCGACACGACCGGCGACGGGGTCCCCGACGAGGATCTCGAGGGGTTGTACGACCTGCTGTACGAGGTCGACGCTGACGCGGCCGCGGCCATCCTCGAACGCACGGACGAGGGGGAGTACGAGTCGATTCGCCTCGTCGTCAGCGTCCGGGGCGACGCGTCGGCCCAGTCGGTCTCCGACGACGTGCGAGCGTTCGCGCTCGAGGTCGAAGACGGCACGGCGACTGACGGCGACGAGGCGGCGGTGACGGCCGTCG
>LKNG01000110.1 GCA_001564115.1 Natrialbaceae archaeon Tc-Br11_E2g8
CCGGTGGGAACGAGTCGTCCCACCCCGAGGCCCGCTCTAGAGCCGCACTCGCTCCGAGGACGAGGTCGTCGCCGAGCCGCGGACCGACCAGCTGGACGCCGACCGGGAGTCCGTCGTCGGTGGTTCCGAGGGGGACCGACGCCGCGGGGTGGCCGGTGAGGTTGAACGGCCACGTCAGCGCCCAGCCGTGGAGCGGATCGATCGGCTCCCCCTCGATCGCGCTCGGGTGGGTCTCCTTGGGGAACGGCGGGAGCGCGAGCGTCGGCGTGACCAGCAGGTCGGCGTCGGCGAGGACTTCCTCGACGGCGTCGACGGCCCCGGTTCGAACGCGTTCGGCCCGGCGGACGTCGATCGGTTCGAGGTGCGTTGCACTCTCGATCCGCGAGATCACCTCGTCGGTCACCTCGCCGGGTCGGTCGAGCAGGTCGATCCCGTCGTCGCGCTTGCAGCCGTCGTAGAGGCCGAGATACCGGTCCTGTAACAGCACCTCCAGGGCGTCGTGGAGCCGATACCAGTCCTCGAAGACCGCGTCGGCCGGCGAGAGCGTCGCTCCGGCGTCCTCGAACGCCGAGACCGCGTCGCCGACGACGCTCCGGACGGTCGAGTCGACGGTGAAGATCCCGAGGTCGGGGCTGTAAGCGACCTCGAGCCCGTCGAGGTCCCCCCGGAGGCTCTCGGCGTACGGCCGTTCGCGTGCGGGCAGGGAGAACGGCTCCGTGGGGTGTGGGCCGGCGAGGACGTCGAGCAACAGCGCCGCGTCGGCCACGTTCCGGGCCATCGGTCCGACGTACGTGTACGGGTGGACGTTCACGAACGCGTCGGGCCGCGAGCCGATCGGAACGCGCCCGAAGTCGGGGACGAGCCCGTAGACGCCACACGCGGCGGCGGGGACGCGGATCGAGCCCGCCGCGTCCGAGCCGGTCGCGAGCGGTGTCATGCCGGCCGCGAGCGCCGCCGCGCTCCCGCCCGAGGAGCCACCGACGGTCCGGGATGGGTCCCACGGGTTCGCGGTCGTCCCCGCGACGCGGTTCGTCGTCACCGTCTTGCGGCCGAACTCGGGGGTGTTCGTCTTCCCGAGGACGATCGCCCCTGCGTCCTCCAGACGATCGACGATCACGGCGCTTTCCTCGGGAACGTGGTCGGCGTACGGGACCGAGCCGTAGGTCGTCCGCACGCCGCCGACGTCGGTGAGATCCTTTACTGCGACGGGGAGGCCGTGTAGCGGGCCGAGATTCCGTCCCTCTTCGATCGCCCGCTCGGCCCGCCGGGCGTCCTCGATCGCCCCGTCCTCGCGGACGGTGACGAACGCGTTGATCTCGTTGTCGAGCTCGTCGATCCGCTCGAGACACGATTCGACGAGCGTGACCGGCGAGAGGTTCCCCTCGCCGATACGGCTTCGCAGCTCCGTCGCCGGTCGGTAAGCCAGGTTCGAGCTCACGACGCGTGGCTCTCGCCCAGGGGACTTAAAATCGGATCACGCCGTCCGTCGGACATCCCATCACGTCCGCTCGCCGGAGCCACCCCGTCACGTCCGCCCGCCGGAACACTCCCATCACGTCCGCTCGCCGGAGCCACCCCGTCACGCCTGCCCGCCGGGACCACCCCGGATCGTCGCGTACGCGAGCCGCCAGCCGGCGAGGACGGCCAGCCCGGTCGCGCTCATCACGAGCGTGAACGCCCACGCGAGCCCGCCGTCGAACGCGGGCGACGACCGGAGGACGAACCCCACGTTCGCGGCGGCGAGCCAGCCGACGGTCGTCCGGCAAAGCGCCGTCCGCGGGATCGACAGTGCCTCCCGGGCGTAGACGCCCGACAGTGGTGCGATCAGCAGCCAGCCGAGCAGGAACGGGACGGTCGTCTCCAGGGCGGCGAGCGGCGCCGTGATCGGGTCGATCCCGTGGCTGAGCTGTCCGACGACGACGAGCGCGGCGAGCGCCCCGAGGTCGACGAGTCCGACCAGCACCGGCTCCCGCCCGCGAGCGCCGACGGCCCCGAGAGTCCGCACGTCTCCGAGCATGACCGGAGGTGAGCGCCGGAGGGTCATCCGTCTCCCGGTTTCGGCTCGCCCACGTTCACCGACAGGTCGTCAGCCAAAGCTGAAATAGGTAGCCCACCAAGCTCCCGGCGATGGCCATAGCGGACGGACGGCGCGAGGGCTGTGACGGCTGTGGTCGACTCGTGCTGGTCGACCGGCTCTCGACGGTGAGCCTGCCCGACGGCGAGACGGTCCGGTGCTGTCCGGACTGTGAGCCCCACGCCAGGGCGGCCGCACGGAAGCTCTCGACCCTCGAGAACGGTCGTCGGGAGTGTGACGGCTGCGCCGAGACGTTCCCCCGTTCGGAGCTCGAGGAGACGTCCCTCCCGGACGGCGTCGTCGTCAGCTGCTGTCCGGACTGTCTCCGTGAGGTTCCGGGCCACAGCGACGGCGGGGTCGACACCGCCGTCGACGGCGAGCCCGCGGAGACGACGGAGATCGCCACCGCCCGGAACCTCTGTAGTCAGTGTCACGAGTGGGTCCGCGAGGAGCTCTACCACGTGACGACGACCGACGACCGCACCGAGGAGATGTGCGAGCGGTGCAAGGGACGTCTCGAGCGCCGTGGAGTCGTCACCGAGGTCCGGATGCGCGAGACCGAAGCCAGAGAGATCCTCGGCGTCGAGGAGGGAGCGAGCGACGCGGAGATCAGGGCGGCGTTTCTCTCCCAGATCAAAAACGCCCACCCCGACCGGAAGACGGGAAGCCGGAGCGCGTTCAAGCTTGTCAGGGAGGCGTACGAACGGCTGAGCTAGTGCCGCTCAGCCACTACTCCCGTTTGAGAAAGCCGATCGTCGCCGGATCGAAATAGTACCGCGAGTCACACATCTCACAGGTCGTCTCGAGGGCCCGGCCGTGGCCGTGGAGCTTCCAGAGTTTCGTCTGGCCGCGATCGATCTCCAGGGTGACGGGGTGTTCACAGCCGGTGGCGGTACACGGAAATCGGACGTACCAGTCCGGGACCGAGAGTGCGCCGAGGGGCGCAAGCTCCGCACGGAGCCGCGAGAGCAGGTTGAAGATCGTGACCGTCGGGCTCTCGCGTTCGATCTCTACGCCCTCGACGTCCGTGAGGTAGCCTCCACGGAGGCGCTCGTCGTCGTAGAGGGGGAGCACGGGGACGCCTTTGGCGAGCGCGTAGCCGATCTCCTGATTTACCCACTCGCTCTTGACGCCGGCGTCGGTGAGAACGGCGACGACGACGTCGCTGTTTGCCACCCGACCCTGGAGGCGCCGACGGCTGCGTCCGGAGCTGACCTCCTCTAAGGCGATGTGGACGCCGAACGGGAAGTTCTTGATCGTCGAGAACAGCTCCCCGACCAGCTCGAGATCCTGTGGCGCGTGGGAGACGAACACCTGCTCGCCGCTCATCGGTCGCTCACCCGTGGGCCGTCAGTCGGGCGATCGGCCGTCGATCGGTCGTCCCGTCCGGTCATCTGTCGTTCGGAGACGCGTAGCCCCGGAGGATAACCTTACTGGTGTTCGTCGGGCGCCGGTCCTTACTGGTGTTCGTCGGGCGCCGGTCCGACGGTGGCGAGCACCCGCCGGGAGAACTCGACTTCCGAAAGCTCCCCGTCGAGCCCCTCGAACCACTCGGCCTCGACGTGCCAGCTGCCACACACCTCGCCGTCGGTGGTGAGCGAGGTCGCCTGCAGGGTTCGTGGCGTCCAGTCACGCTCGTCGCCGACCGCGAGCAGCGTCCGGACGACCTGGCCGACCTCGTCGCTCGTCACCGCGGGACGCTCGTCGACCGTCTCGTAGGCGAGTTCGATCGTCTCCCCGTCCGCTTCCCACTCCGTGAGGTAGACCCCCTTTCCCATCAGCCGGTTCTCGAGGGCGAGCTCGAACGGACGATCGTCGGTCATGGCCGTACGGTCGGTCGGAGAGGACAAATGTCTGCGGGGTGGATCCGATCGGACGACGGTCAGTGAGGCGGACGCGAGCCGGTCGGTGACGGGCGAACGACGGTCAGAGGGGAGCGACGAGCGCCTCGAGGGCCGCCCGCGGATCGTCGGCTTTCGCGACGCCGCTCGCCAGCAGGACGCCCTCGGCACCGAGGTCGGCGGCGGCGACGACGTCCTCGCCGGTCGAGATGCCGGCGCCACAGAGCACGGCGACCTCGGGATCGATCTCCGCGGCGGCCGAGACGGCGTCCTCGACGATCGCCGGCTCGGCGGCGCTGACCGGCGTGCCGGTGCCGATCAGCTCGGGTGGCTCGACGGCGACCGCGTCCGGACCGAGCGCCGCGGCGGCGCCGACCTGACGGGGATCGTTCGCACAGACGACCGTCTCGAGGCCGGCGCGCTCGGCCGCCCGGATCCCGCCGTCGATGTCCGCGAGCGTCCGCCGGCGCTCGGAGTGGTTCAACAGCGTGCCGACGGCGCCGGCGTCGGCGACCGACTCGGCGAGCGTGTGACCCGTGTTCGAGCCGGCTGCAATGGGGTCGACCTCCTGGGCCCAGGTCTCGACGCCCGTCCGGGCGACCCGTTCGACGGCGGTCGTCGGCGGCGCGACGGCGAGACGTGCGTCCGTCCGCTCGGCCACCTCCGCCGCCGCCGTCGCGACCGCGACCGGATCGCAGTCGTACGTCTTCAGGTTGACGAGGACGAACATATCCGACACCCCACGGCCCCGTGGCAAATAGCTTCCGAGTCCGGAGCCACGACAGCTCCGGGGACGTGTTCCCCGTCGCCTCCGTTCCACCTCGTCGGGCTTCGCGAACGGCTCACCTGCACAGGCGGTTGAGGCGACTGCCCTGGGGTGATCACGCCCCCGGACGCCAGTCGAACTGCCCCGAGTGAACAGCGTGTTTGCTGGACGTTCAACGCCTATCTACGGTCAATCGGGGGTCCGATACCGAGTTCATTTCTGCGGCGAGTGACTTCCTGCGGTCGGAGTTTTCCCACGTGACCTCCGCTGGTCCGACACTCAGAACGCCGCCGTCAGCAAGTTCCAGTACCAGGCCTGCCAGACGAGAACGACGAGTGCGACCGCGAGGACGGTCAGATACGCCAGCCCGTACCGGTCGGTCGAGGCGACCTCGACGCTCCCGGCGGAGAAGACCTCCCGCCACTCGAGGGCGACGGTCGTCACGGCGACGGCGGCTGCGAGAGCGAAGACGACCAGCAACCCGAGGGTGAGCCGGAGCGCGAGCGAGAAGCCGTAGGCGAACTGGAGGGGGTCGGCGGTCGCGTTCGCCAGCAGGCCGAGGACGAACGCGAGCAACAGGCCGAGGGAGACGAGCACCGCGAGCCGTGGCCGGACGAGGTGCTCGCGCATCCGTCCCCAGCCACGCCGTCGGTAGGCGCTGGCCGGCCAGACGAGGACCGTCGAGAGCACCACGAGGAGCGCCCCGACGGCGAACGCCCCCTGGGCCGTCGTCGTCTCGTACCAGGCGAGGCGCTCGTACGGCGCGGACGGGGCGTCGAGGTAGAGACGGTCGCCCTCGATCGCGACGGTCGTCACCCCCAGCGGAGCGTCGTCGACCGGTTCGAAGACGCCGGGCTCGACCTCCACCCAGCGGCTCGTCCCGACTCCCGGGCTCGAGAGTTCGAGGTAGCCCTCGTCGGTGACCGACACCGTCCACCTATCGGCCAGCCCGACGAGTTTCTCGTGGCTGGTCTGGAACGCCGTGGACCGGTACTCGCCCTCGTAGGCGTCGGCACGGTCGACGGTCGACGGCTCCGGCTCGAGTGTCGGCTCCTCCCAGCCGAACCGCTCCTCGACGAAGCCGTCGAGGAGGTCGCCGATCGGTGCGTCGGCCGTGTTGAAACTCGCGAAGATCGCGACGTCGTGTTCGGGGAACAGCGCGAACAGCGTGCCGAAGTGTTCGGTGCCGCCGGTGTGCCAGACGACCGTCTCGCCGCCGCGCTCGCCGAGCATGTAGCCGTAGCCGACTCCGTCGACGGCGGGATGGTTGCTCGCGCGTTCGTCGGTCATCGCGTCGACGGTCGCCTCCTCTAGGATCCGTTCGTCCCCGAACGCCCCGCCCTGGAGGGTCGCGATCGCGAAGTTGCCCATGTCGGTCGCGGTAGCGCTCATCGATCCGGCCGGCGGGACGCCGATGACCGCCGGTTCGGTGGCCTCGAAGCCGTCGTCGGTCGGCACGTGACCCTTCGAGATCGGCTCGTAGTCCCCGGGAACGGGCTGGTGGAAGGTCGCCCCGTCCATCTCCAGTGGCTCGAAGATCCCCGCCTCGAGGTGGGTTTCGAACGGCTCGTCGTGGGCCTCCTGGAGGACGAGCCCCGCCAGTCCGGTGCCGTGGTTCGAGTAGGCGACCGTCTCGCCGGGCGCTCGGACCTGTGTCGGCATCTCGCGTTCGAGTTTCCTCTCCCAGTCGGCGACGTCGTCGTGATCCGCGACGAAGAGTCCCGTGAGCCGATCCTCGTAGCCCGGCGTGTGCGTCCCGAGATGTTCGAGGGTCACCTCGTCGTCGCCCTCGAACGCGTAGCCGTCGAGGTACGTGCCGACGGGTTCCTCGAGGTCGAGCGTGCCGTCCTCGACCCCCTGCATGACCGCCGTCCAGACGATCGGCTTCGCGACGGAGCCGACCATGAACGAGGTCTCCTCTGGATCGACCGGCTCGCCGGCCCCGTAGTCGGCGTAACCGTACCCCTCCGCGTGGACGATCTCCTCGCCCTCGACGACGGCGACCGTCGCACCCGCGGCGTCGCCGGTCTCCATCGCCTCTGTCATCAGCGCGTCGATCGCCGCGGGATCGACCTCCTCGGATTCGGCCGACGCCGCCCCCATGTCGGCCACGTCGGCGGCGATCGCGGGCTGGCCGACGATCGCGACGAGAAGCGACAGACAGACGAGGAGGACGACCCCTCCCCGAACGGCCCGCCGGGTAGTCCGGCGATCCGGCGACCGAACCGAGCCGAACCGTCGGTGACGTCCGTTCATCGTCCCCGGGGTCGGTGCGGACGGGCATAATAACTGGTGGGCGATTTCACCTCCGGAAACCGCACCGACCGGGACGTCGGTCGGGGGCGGAAACGGCCGACACCCTCAAGCGTATCAGGTGACGTGACTCTCACATGGATCGACGGAGGTACCTCGCCGTCGCCGGCACCGCCGCCCTCGCCGGCTGTCTCGGACGGGTCGGCCTCGGCGGGGACGAGGGGACAGAGCAGACGTTCGAACGGACGTCGGCGGAGCTCACGGCCCGGAAGCTCGCCCGCGGGACCTCCCGGCTGAACGAGGTCGCACTCGCACTCGGGCTCGTCGCCGACCGCGTGGACGATCCCGAGGAGTTCGAGTTCGACGCGGACGACCACCGGGAGCGCCTCGAGGCGGCACGAACGCATCTCACGGAGGTGGACGAACGTGTGGCCGACCGCGAGGAGCTGCTGGCGTACGCCGACGGGCTCGAGGGAACCCTCGACGGACTCGAGGGCGTCGCGGACGGGGAGTTCGGCGACGACGAAGCCCTGGAGTCGGCCGTCGATGAGCGACGCTTCGAGGAGGCCAGAGAGCACCTCGACCGACGACGGAGTGGCCTCGCCGAACCGCTCGATCGCGTCGAGCCGGCCCGGGAGACGCTGGCCGACCTCGACCGCGACCGGCTTGACGAGCTTTCCGCCGTCGACGCCGAGCCGATCGAGGAGGGTGCCACGCGACTGATCGGGACGCTCGGGGCCGGGCTGGAGCTGACCGACGCCTACGGACGGACCATCGACGGCTTCGAGGGGCTCGAAGCGGGCGAGAGTCACCTCGAGGAGGAGGCGTTCGGGTCGGCCGGCGACGCCTTCGACGACGCCGAGGCGACGTTCGACGACGCCGCCGCGATCCTCGACGGGATGGACGAGGAGGAAGCCGAGCCCGTCGAGGCCGAACGCTCGCGGCTCCAGGAGGTGGTCGGAGCCGGGACGGGACTGGCCGAGGCCAACGGGACGGCAACCGAGGGGTTCACGCGGCTCGAGGAGGGCGGCGAGCACGTCGACGACGAGTCCCTCGGGTCGGCCCGGAAGTCGTTCGCGGCCGCACGCGAATCGTTCACCGAGGCCGAAGACACCCTCGAGACGGTCGATCCCGTCGACGTCGGACCGCTCGACGACGGTGCGGCGGAGCTCGGTGAGGTCCTCGAGGCGTCGGTGACGCTGACCGACGCCAACGACGCGACGGTCGCCGGCCTCCAGCGGATCGACGCCGGCGAAGACCACAGCGAGGCGAGGGAGTTCGAGGACGCCAGAGTCGAGTTTCTCGCCGCTCGCGAGGAGTTCGCCGACGCGACGGCAACCCTCGAGGCGGCCGACACGCCGCCGGATCGGCTCGAGGACCGGTTCGACCGCGCCCGGTGTCGGAGCGAAACCCTCGAGGAGGGGGCGGACACGTTCGTCGAGGCGATGGACGCGGCTATCGACGGCAGGCCCGGCGAGGCCGACGCGCTCGAGACGGAGGCGAGGGAGACGATCGAGGACGCCGAAGACTGTGACTAGTCGGCGGTCGCTCCCTCCCGTTTCTCTGTCCCCGGCGGGAGCTCGTCGACAAGCACGACGGCCTCGCCCTCGAGGACGGGCTCGTCGTCGCCGTCGCTGACGGTCGTCTCGACGCGGAACTTCGATCCGCCAAGATCGTCGACGATCTCACAGCGGGCGCTCGCGCGGTCGCCGACCGCGAGGGGGCCACGGAACGCCGCCTCCTGGGAGAGGTAGATCGTCAGCCCGGGTAGCCTGGCGAGCGCCGCGCTGATCAACCCGACCGCGAGTGCGCCGTGGGCGATCCGGCCGCCGAAACG
>LKNG01000111.1 GCA_001564115.1 Natrialbaceae archaeon Tc-Br11_E2g8
ACGCCGAAGCCAGGACTCGAACCTGGGACAACCTCGTTAACAGCGAGGTGCTCTACCATCTGAGCTACTTCGGCTCGTATCGGAGTTGACGGGAGCGTTTGATAGGACTTTCGTTTTGCCCGCCCCGGGTTCGACACCCTTTCACCCCCGGGCCGAGTAGCCACGGTCGATGACCGACGACGGCGAGGCGCCGACCGACCGTTCCGGGACCGACGACGACGAGGCGCCGACGGGGCGTCCGGTCGCCGACGCGACGGTCGACGAGCTCGAGGCGGTCCTCGAACGCGTCCGCGAGCGGGTCGACCCCGACGACGACGAGCGGGCGACCATGCGTGAGGTCGCCGACACCCTGCTCGCCCGGGCCGAGGCGGCCGCGACCGAACGGTGTCCCCGGGCGGACGTCCTCCGGGTGGGCTCGACCGCCCGGGGAACCTGGGTCAGCGGCGATCGCGACATCGACGTCTTCGTCCGGTTCCCGCCGGACCTCGACCGCGGGGAGCTGGAGCGACACGGGCTCGCGGTCGGCCACGAGACGCTGCCCGACGGCCACGAGGAGTACGCCGAACACCCGTACGTCAAAGGCGAGTACCGGGGGTTCGACGTCGACGTCGTCCCCTGCTTTCGTCTCGAGTCGGCGACCGAGATCCGGTCGGCGGTCGATCGGACGCCCTTTCACAACCGCTATCTCGTCGAACGGCTCGACGACGAGCTCGCCGCGGCGGTCCGGCTCACCAAAGGTTTCATGAAGGGGATCGGCGTCTACGGCTCGGACCTGCGGACCCGGGGGTTCAGCGGCTACCTCACCGAGTTGCTCGTCTGTGAGTACGGCGGCTTCCGGGCGCTGCTCTCGGCGGTGGCCGACTGGCAGCCCCCGGTCCGGCTCGATCCGGAAGGCCACGGCCGGGCGACGTTTCCGGACCCGCTCGTCGTGATAGACCCCACGGATCCCGAGCGCAACGTCGCCGCCGTCTGTGCGCCGGAGAACGTCGCCCGCTTGCAACACTACGCCCGCGAGCTGCTCGCCGAGCCGAGCGTCGACCCCTTCGAGCCCGTCGAGTACGACCCGCTCTCGAGGGCGGCGCTGCGAGAACACCTGGACCGTCGGGGAACGACCCCCGTCGCGGTTCGGTTTCCAGCCCCCGATCTCGTCGACGATCAGCTGTACCCACAGCTTCGGAAGTCACTGACGGGGGTCGTCCGCGGACTCGACGACCGCGGCTTCGAGTACCTCCGGGCGGAGACGTTCGCCGCGGAGACGGCCGTCCTGTTCGTCGAGCTCTCGGTCGCCAGCCGGCCCGCGGTCGAGCGCCACCAGGGGCCGCCGGTCCACGTCCGAACCCACGCCGAGGGGTTTTTCGCCGCCTACGCCGACGATCCGGAGGTCTACGGGCCGTTCGTCGACGGCGAGCGCTACGTCGCCGAACGCGAACGCGAGTTCACCGACGCCCGGACCTTCCTCGAGAGCGACGCGCTCTTCGACGTCGGCCTGGGCAGCCACGTCGGCGACCGGCTGGCGGAGGGCTACGAGGTGCTCGTCGGCGAAGAGCTTCTCGAGCTCCTCCCGGAGTTCGGCCAGGAGCTCGCGGCGTACTTCGATCCGCTCCCCTAGGCGTGTGCGTCGGCGACGTCGGCAAGCAGCCGCTGGACGGCGTCGTCGACCTCGCCGTCCGGCTCGATCGGCTCCCGGCCGTCGAACGTCTCGTGGACGATGGCGACGCTGTCGGCGAGCACGTCCAGCCCGTACCCTCCCTCGAGGACGAACGCGAGCGCGGCGTCGGTCGTGGCCGCTGTCGCCCGTAGCCGGTCGGTCAACAGCGCGTACCCCTCCGTCGAGAGGCGGACCCGCGAGATCGGGTCGTGGCGGTGGGCGTCGAAGCCGGCGCTGACGACCAGGAGGCCCGGATCGAACCGTTCGATCGTGGGGACGATCAGCTCCTCGAACGCCGCGAGGTAGTCGACGTCGTCGGCGCCGGCGGGCATCGGCACGTTCATCGTCGCCCCCTCGCCGGCCCCGTCGCCGGTCTCCTCGACGTCGCCGGTGGCCGGGTAGAGCCCGGCCTCGTGTGTCGAGGCGAAGAACACGTCCCCGCGGTCGTAGAGGATGTCCTGGGTGCCGTTGCCGTGGTGGACGTCCCAATCGACGATGGCTGCCCGGTCGATCCCGAGTTCGTCGAGGGCGTACTGGACGGCGACGGCGGCGTTGTTGACGAAACAAAAGCCCATCGCGTCGTCGTACACCGCGTGGTGGCCCGGCGGTCGACCGATCGAAAACGGGGTCTCCCGTCCGTCCTCGCCCTCGACGGCGCGTTCGACCGCCCAGCAGGCCAGCCCGGCGCTCTTTTCGATCGCCGCCCAGCTCCCCTCGACGGCCGTCGTGTCCGGATCCCAGTTGCCCCCACCGGCGTCACAGAACGCCGCCACCTCCTCTAGGTACTCCCGGTCGTGGACGGCTGCCATCCGGTCGAGTGAGGCGGGCGCGGCGTCGACGTACTCGACGCCGTGTTTGTGTTTGAGCCGCTCGCGGATCGCCCGCAGCCGGTCCGGCGTCTCCGGGTGGCGGGGGCCGGGATCGTGGTCGAGACACGTCTCGCTGTAGCCAAAGCGCATCGATCACTCGAACAGCGAGAAGTACGTCTTTACGTCCTCGGCTTTGACCGTTCGACGGTCGGCGTGACGGGCCAGCGTCGCCGCTGCCTCGGCGACGTTGTCGGCGTACTCCTCTAAGACGTCGGCGAGGGCAACCCGCGCGTCCATCGAGACGCGGTACCGATCGTCGATCTCGAGTCTCGCGATCCGGTCGACCGGCGCGATCGGCAACTCGAGGCTCTCCCGGTCGACGACCCGTTCGACGCCGAAGTCCTCGGCCATGAGCGTCTTCCGTCCGTCCTCCGAGGCCCGCCTGGCGGCGTCGACCGCCAGGGCGGCGCCGTGTTCCTGGATCCGCTCGGCCAGCTCCTCAGCGGCGTCGGCGCTCACCCGGAGGTCCCCCGCGTTCCGCCGGATGATCGAATCCACCGGGGCGAACGGAAGCTCGACGTTCATACCCTAACCCCTGCAGCAGACTCCCTTAAACGTTATCGACTCGTTTACAGACGGATCGGCCGCTCGCGACGGCCGCCGGAGTTGCCCGCTCGCGATGGCCGCCCGATTCGGCCGCTGGCTACATCGCTCGGGCCTCGGCCGGTCGCTACGGCGACAGAATTGGCCGCTCGCCGACCGCCCGGTCGTGGCCGTGCCGACGGCTCCGTCCGCGAGCGACCGCGTACCGTCCGGAACGGAAGACCGACCCCCCTTTCGCCTTCCGCAACCGGATCCTTACTTTACGCCGGCCTCGAGACGTTCCGCCAGACGGGTTTTCGCTTCCGTCCGTCGCTTGTGGGAACACTGCGGTCCGTCCCCGGTGAACTCGACGCCGACCTCGTCGATCGTCCGCCGGTAGATGTTTGTCCGGCGACCCTCCTCGGAGAGACGCCGCCCCTCACACTCCAGTAAGCCGGCGTCGACCAGCTCCTCGATCCGGCGATAACAGGTCGCGATCGGGATCTCGATGTCCTCGCTTAGGGCCTGTGCGGACTTCGGCGTCCCCGCCGCACAGAGAATCTCCGCGCTGTACTTGCTGCCGAGCGCGGACAACACGGTCCGCGCGTCGGATTCCTCCGTCGCTGCCCAGCCACCACGTGCCATTGTGTCCATACCTTTTCAATTATCAGAATTGAATCTTCCGGCCGTTCGATCGGTCACTCTTTCTATCTCTGGGGGGATTCGCCGGCCGTCGACCGCGTGCCTGTGACACCCCTCTGGGACGGGCCGGCGATCTCTGGGGTCGGACGGTCGGTCCGCCCGGCATCGTATTCTGGACAGTGTATATAATTAAAACTTACGGAATTTCCCAAAAATTAATCCTCCGGACGGGTGTTTCTCCCAGCCTACGCCGGGACGACACGCGTTTTACCTGCCGGGACGTACGGCCGGCCATGGAGGTCGCGATCGTGACCGTCGGGGACGAGCTGCTCGCCGGGCGGACGACGAACACGAACGCCGCGTGGCTCTGTGAACGCCTCGACGGGCAGGGGGTCGCCGTCGGGCGCGTCACGACGGTTCCCGATCGGGTGGCCGACATCGCCCGCGTGGTAAACGAGTACCGCGCGGAGTACGACGCGGTGATCGTCACCGGCGGCATCGGCCCGACCCACGACGACGTCACGATGGACGGCGTGGCGGCGGCGCTCGGCCGTCCCCTCGCCGAGGACGAGCGGGTCCTCGAGTGGCTCGAAGAGGAGGGTGGCTACGCCCGCGAGGAGCTCACGGAGGGGACGGCGGCCATCCCGAAGGGAGCCCGTCCGCTACACAACCGGGTCGGCGTCGCCCCGGGAGCGGTCCTGGAAGGGGTCTACGTGCTCCCCGGCGTCCCGTCGGAGATGCGGGGGATGTTCGAGACGGTCGCCCCGGAGTTCCGCGGCGAGGCCGTCCACCGCGAGGTGGTCGTCGCCGACGAACCCGAAAGCGCACTCCTCGACCGGCTCGAGGCGCTGCGCGAACGGTTCGACGTGGGCGTGGGCAGCTACCCCGGCGAGTCGGTGCGGATCGAGATCCGGGGAGCCGACGAGACGGTGGTGGGTGAGGCTGCGGCGTGGCTCACAGAGCGCGTCGAGAGCCCTCAGCGATAGAGATACGCGAGCCAGACGACCGCGAGCGCGACCGAGAGGACGAGAACGCCCCAGCCGACGACGGTCATCGGCAGCGCGGGCTCGGCCTCGAGGACGTACCGTAGTTCGTGCATGTCCGACGGTCCGGACCCGCCCCTCTTAACCTTTCAGAAACGATCGCCACGAAGGCTTTTGAGCCGACCGGCCGTAGCCCTGCCCGATGGACGTCGTCGAGGCGCTGTCGGCGGACGCCGGCACGACCTGTCTGGTCGGTGCGGGCGGGAAGAAGACGACCCTTTATGCTCTCGCCGGGGCGCTCGACCGTGCCGTCCTGACGGCGACCGTCCGGATCCCGATCTTCGACCGGCAGGTCGCCGAGGTCCGGGTGACCGACGGGCCGGCGACGGCCGTCGACACCGGCCCGTTCCCGCTGGGGCTGGTTCCCGAGCGGGAGGGGGATCGTTACCTCGGTTATGACACCGGGACGGTCGACGAACTCGCGGCGGCCCACGACGGACCGATCCTGGTCAAAGCCGACGGCGCCCGGACGCGGGAGCTGAAAGCCCCCGGCGACCGCGAACCCCAGCTACCGGCGACGGCCGACGTCGTCGTCCCGGTCGCGAGCGTCCACGCGGTCGGCCGCCCCCTCGAGGAGGGGACGGTCCACCGACCCGAACGGGTGGCCGCGCTGACCGAGCTCTCGCTCGGCGATCCGATCACCCCGGCCGCCGTCGCGACCGTCCTCGCGAGCGAGCACGGCGGCCTCGCGGGCGTCCCGGACGGGGCTACCGCGATCCCCCTCCTCAACAAGGTCGACGACGCCGACGACGAGCGCATCGCCCGGGAGATCGCACGGACGGTCCTGGCGGCGGCCGACGTCCCGCGTGTCGTACTCGCGCGGATGGCCGACGCGGAGGTCGTCGACGTCGTGACGGGGGTCGACTGACCCGACCCGCGGGCAGGAGGATCGCTGCCGGAGGGATCCTCATCCCTCGAGGGCCGCCGCCGCACGCTCTAGCTCCTCGCGGGTGTTGACGTTCCGGAAGGTGTCCGGATCGGCGTGTGTCTCGACGGCCGGCTCGTCGACCACGACGTACTCCAGTTCGAACAGGGCGTCGAGGATCTTCCGCTCGCCGCGGTCGAGCGCCGCCGCGCAGGCGTCGGCCATCACGTCGGCGCGATAGACCGCCTGGGTCGTCTGGAACCACCGATCCTCGAGACGCGGTACGGCGGCGTCGTGGCCGCCCGCCCGTTCGAAGAGGTACGCGATGAAGTCGGGATCGACGAACGGCATGTCGCAGGCGACGACGGCGGCGTACGTGCCCTCAGCCGCCCGGAGCCCGTCGTGGATGCCCGCCATCGGCCCCCGGTCAACCCGCTCGTCGAACGCGAACCGGACGGCGTCGGGGTAGCCCTCCATCGCCCCGCCTATCGCCTCTCGCTGGTCGGCCCGGCAGTTGACGACGACCTCGTCGACGACCGGCTCGAGGCGGTCGGCGACCCGTCGGATCATCGCCGTTCCGGCGAGCGGCGCGACGGCCTTGTCGTCCTCGCCAAAGCGGGTCGACCGGCCCCCGGCGAGGATCACTCCCGATCTCATACACGGCGTTCGCCGGGCAGGGACAATCGGCCTTGCGGTCGGCGGCCGCTACCTTCCCACTGCGGTCGGAGCTCGGCTTCCGATCGGGGCTCGACCCCACCCCTTTTGCCCGGCGGCGAGAAGTCGCTCGTATGGATCGAATCGGCGTCGTCGTCAACCCGATCGCGGGGATGGGTGGTCGGGTCGGTCTCAAGGGAACGGACGGAAAAGTCGAGGAGGCCCGGGAGCTCGGCGCGGAGCCACGGGCGCCGGGGCGAGCCCGGGAGGCCCTCGAGGCGCTCTACGAACGACGCCCGGAGCTGTCGGTGTACGCCGCGGGCGGGAAGATGGGCGAGGATCCGGCACGGGAGGCCGGCTACGATCCCGTCGTCGTCTACGAACCCGGCCGCGGGGAGACGACGGCGGCGGACACGCGGGCGGCCGTCGAAGCGTTCGTCGAGCGCGGGGTCGATCTCGTGGTCTTCGTGGGCGGCGACGGCACCGCAGTCGACGTCGCCGAGGCCGTCGGCGACACGGGAACGCCGGTTCTCGGCGTCCCCGCGGGGGTCAAAGTCTACTCGTCGGTGTTCGGCGTCACGCCGCGGGACGCGGGGCGGATCGCGGCGAGCTTCGACGCGGTCGAGCACCGGGAGATAAACGACATCGACGAGGAGGCCTACCGCCAGGGGGAGGTCAGATCGGAGCTGCGGGCGGTCGTTTCGGTCCCCGTCGCACAGGAGCTCCAGTCGAGCAAACAGCTCGGCGGGGGCAGCGTCGACGCGCTCGCCAGGGGAGTCGCCGAGGAGGTCGAGCCGGGGACGACGTACGTCTTCGGCCCGGGGGGTACGGTCGGCGCCATCGCGGAGGAACTCGGCATCGACCCCTCTCCGCTGGGCGTCGACGTCTGGCGGGACGGCGAGCTCCTCGTGCGTGACGGCTCCGAGGCGGAGATCCTCGCGGCCATCGCGGAGCCGACCGTCATCGTGGTCTCGCCGATCGGCGGACAGGGGTTCGTCTTCGGCCGTGGGAACCACCAGATTTCGCCGGCGGTGATCGAGCGGGCGTCGGCGATCGAGATCGTCGCCTCAGAGCGGAAAATCGAGGACGTCGGCGTGTTGAGAGTCGACACCGACGACGAGGAGGTAAACGAGGCCCTGCGTGGCTGGACGCAGGTTCGGACGGGCCGGTTTACGACCAGAATGATGAAGGTAGTTTAAACGGCTTCGTTGTCCGACGGTCTGGCTAAGGGAGTGGCGGTCGAATCCGGGAATATAATGGGCATATAGTCAAGATTAAGGTCTGGAGCCGCGTACCGCGGTCCATGGAAACGCGGAAAGTTCAGCGACTCGGTCCCTCGACGCTCGCGATGACGCTGCCCGCCGAGTGGGCGAGCGAACACGGCGTCGAGAAGGGTGACGAGGTGTCGCTTCGAACCGGTGGCAAGGGAACGTTGACCGTGATGAGCGAGTCGGCGAGCACGGAGGAGACCGAGGCGATCATCCACGCCGACGATCTGGACGCCGAGGCCGTCGAGCGGGCGATCGTGGCCCAGTACGTGCTCGGACGTCGGGTGATCCGCATCGAGTGTTCGACCGAGGGCTGTACGCTCTCCTCGGAACACATAAACGCCGTCTACCAGGCCGAAACCCAGCTTATGGGTCTCGGCGTGATCGAGGAGACCCCCGACAGCATCTCGATCCGGTGTTCGGTCGACGCCGAGGACTTCGACCTCGACAACCTCCTCGAGCGTCTCGAGCGGACCGGCCGAACGATGCGCGGGGAGGCGATCAAGGCGCTGGCCCACGGCAACCCCGACCTCGCCCAGCGGGCGCTCAACCGCGAGCGTCAGGCGAACAAGATCTTCGTGCTCCTCTTGCGGCTGATCTTCACCGCCTACCAGAACCCGAACCTCGCCCGTGCGGTGGGGCTCGACGACGGCTTCCCGCTGATCGGCTACCGGTCGATCGCGAAGAACCTGGAGCTTACCGCCGACAACGCCGAGGACATCGCCGACATCGTGATGGAAGCCGACGGTCACAGCCTGGAGGTCGACGGGGCGACGATGCGGCGGATCCGCGAGCTGACCGAGAAGGTCGACGAGATCACCTCGATGTCGGTCGAGGCCGCCGTCGAGCGGGACTACGACCTGACGATCCGGAGTCGGAAGCTGTTCGCCGAGATCAGCGACGTCGAACGGGAGATTCTCGACGACCTCCCGGAGATGTCGAACGAGGACCTCCTGCAGGTCAGAGAGGTGCTCGTCAGCCTCCAGCAGACGGCCCAGTACGCCATGCGAAACTCCGAGATCGCCGCGAACCTGGCGCTCGACGAGGAGTCAGAGCACACGACGATCAACTGACGGGGGAGCTTTATCCCCGGCGTTCGAACGCTCGATATGACCGACAACGTGATCGTCGTCGGCGCCGGCCTGGCGGGGCTGG
>LKNG01000112.1 GCA_001564115.1 Natrialbaceae archaeon Tc-Br11_E2g8
CGACGTGGTGAGGGGCCGTCGTTTTGCCGATCGGGCCCGTCCGTCCGGTATGATTACCGACACGGGAGACCGCCCCGAAGCGCTCGCCGGCGTCGACGACGTCGTCTGTGACGGGCGAACGGCGCTCGTGACGGGCTCGACGAGCGGGATCGGGCGCGCCGTGGCCCTCGCGCTCGGCCGTCTCGGAGCGGCGGTGATCGTCCACGGCCGGGACGTGGACGCCGGCGTCGACGTCGTCGACGAGCTCCGGGGCGTCGGTGCCGAGGCGACGTTCGTCCGGGCTGACTTTTCGGATCCGGAGGACGTCCGGGAGCTCGCCGCGACCGTCCGCGGCCGGACCGACGGCGTCGACCTCCTCTTTGCCAACGCCGGGGGTCTCTTCCGGTCGGGACGGCTCACCGACCTCGGCGTCGAGTACACCTTCCACATCAACCACCTCGGCCCGTTCTTGCTCACCGCCGAGCTGGCCGGCCACCTGACCGAGGACGCCCGCGTCGTGACGACCGCGTCGGCGGCCCACCGCGGCGTGTCGTTCGATCCGGACCGGGTCGAGCGCGTCGACTCGTACTCCCCGACGTGGGCCTACGGCCACTCGAAGCTCGCGAACGTCCTCTTCGCGCGGGAGCTCGGGCGTCGACTGTCCGACGCCGGCCGGTCGATCCCCTCGAACGCCGTCCACCCCGGGGCGATCCCCGGGAGCGGGTTCGCCCGCTTTCTCCCGCGTCCGCTCCCCTCGGTCGTCGCGAGCCTCGAGGCCCTCCCCGGCGTGACGTCGGTCGCGGACGGCGCCGCCGAGTTGCTGTACGTCGGGCTCTCGCCGCGGACCGCCGACGTCACCGGCCGGTACTTCGCCGGCCAGTCCGAGCGGGTGCCGTCGTCGGCCGCGACGGACGATCGTACGGCACGCCGGCTCTGGGAGTACAGCGTCGACCGCCTCGACCTCGACGAACCCGTGGTCGACGGCCCCTCGACAACCGGATGACGCGTAGCGAGCGAAAGCGTCGGGGGCGAGAGGGCGTCGGAACGCTCACAGCACCCGGAGCCGGTACCCCTCGAGGGCACCCCCGTCGGTAACCCGTCCGGCCTCGACTGCGGCGTCGAGCAGGTCGGCGACGAACTCCTTTGGCACCTCGACGCCGATGAAGTCGGAGCCCTCACGCCCCGTCGTCAGCCGCGCCATCGTTCGGCGCGTGCCGTCGTCGTTGTAGATACTGCCGACGCGGTCGCCGTCGCGTAAGAATCTGAGGGTCACGTCGGTCGGCTCGATCGCCTCGAAGCTCACCTCGAACACCCGATCGTCGCCCTCGATCCGCGCGAGCATGAGACCGTCGTGTTCGGTGACGAGCGTCTCCATACCCCCGCTATGGGCTGGAGACGTATAGGCCGTCTCACGTCGGCACCGGTCAGCTCCGCCGGATCCGACCGGCACGCACGCCGATCGGTCCCCCGAACTGGAGCAGCGGCGTTCCGTCGGGCTCGTCGAAGCCGTTGGCTCGAAAGAGGCCGTTGACCCCGATATCTGCCCAGGCGGGGGCGAGCTCCCAGGGCTCGTGGGCGACGTCGCCGTGGTAGAGCCGTCCCCGATCGTCCGCCGTGTGAAACCGGTACCGTTCCGTGAGAAACGCCCCGAGCGATCCGGGCTCCGGCGTGTCGAACCCCCCGTCCGGGCCGTACCGGGCGTCGAACGCGGCGGCTTTCGCCCCCGTCGTCCGGCGGCTCCGAAACGAGACGACCCGATCGGCTCCGGTGCCCCGCGTTTCGACGTCCATCGTCGCCCGGTAGTACGGCAGCCGGAACAGCGACCGGGCGATCCCGACGCCGAGGCGATCGTCGGCGTCGAGGTTGAAAAAGTAGACGCCGGGCGCCCCGTCGACCGTCACGTACGTCCGGAGGTTGAGTTCACAAAAGGAGAGCCCGACCGGCGATCCCCTCGGTCGGACGTCGTCCATCACGAACGGAACGACGCCGAGGTACGCGTCCCCCCGGTACGTGTCGACGTCGACGCCCCTCGGCAGCCTCCCGGCGACGGAGTCGGGATCGACCGGCCAGTGGGCAAAGAGCAGGTCCCGCCACCGCATCGACAGGAGCGCGCGCACGGCAGGTGTTGGGACCCACCCCGTTTCCGGGTTTCGGTGCCGGGCGTTGGACCCGTTTCGGTCTCGGGACGTGGCGCGCCGGTCGGTGGGCGTTCGACCGCGTCCGTCGGACGCCGGCGAGCCCCGGAAACGCGGTGCGCACTTGGATAAGTGTGTGATTATATACCAATGTATGCTACAGTATGTAAGAACTCATATTATAGGAAGGTTCATGTAGCCGGTCCCGCTACGGGTCGGTAATGGCAGTACAGCAGCCCCCATCCGAACCGGTGTACAGCTGTCCGAACTGTGACGGCCCGATCAGCTTCGCCCACCAGGCCTGGCAGTGCGAGGAGTGCGGTCACGCGCCGAGACACGCGGCTGACTGAGCCGGGCTCGCTTCGGGCACCGTCGACCGACCCCCAGCGACAGGCCCGTCTTTTCGGGCGGCGATCACTCCGCGAACGTCTCGAACGTCGGTCGGTCGTGGTCGCCGGGGAACGCCTCCACGGCCACCTGCAGCTGGTCGCCACTCGCCATGTCCTTTACCGTCACCTGTCCCGCCTCGAGGTCGCGCTCGCCGACGATCACCGTCGTCTCGGCGTTGATCGAGTCGGCGTACTCGAGCTGTGCGCCGAACGACCGGCCGGCGACGTCGGTCTCGACGACGTGGCCCCGCTCGCGTAACTCCCGGGCGATCCGGGCGGCCTCCCCGCGGGTGTCGCCGACGGTGAGCACGTAGTAGTCGGTCTCGATCGCCTCCTCGGGCCAGACGCCCGCGCGCCGACAGAGCAACTCGAGGGTGGCGTGACCCGGCGCGACGCCGACCGCCGGCGTCGGCGGGCCACCGACGCTCTCGATGAGGTCGTCGTAGCGGCCGCCGCCGAAGATCGACCGGGAGACCTCGCCGGTCGAGTCGAAACACTCGAAGACGACGCCCGTGTAGTAATCGAGCCCGCGGGCGGTCTCTAGAGAGATCGTACAGTACTCCCGGGCGCCGACGGCCGCCGCGGCGTCGAGTACCGCCCTGAGGTTCTCGACCGCGTCGGTCACGCGCTCGCTGTCGGCGGCGGCGACCACGTCGTCTAGCTCGCCCGCAGCGACGAGGTCGGCGAACTCGACGGCCGCGTCGTGGTCGAGGCCGGCGTCGACCAGCAGCTCCAGATACGCCCCACGCGAGATCTTCTCGGATTTGTCGACGGCACGGATCGCCGCCGTCACGTCGACGTCGGCGTCGAACGACTCGAGCAGCCCACCCAGGACGTCGCGGTGGGAGATCCGGAACTCGAAGTGGTCGCCGGTCAGCCCCAGCCCCGTCAACGCGTCGGCGGCCCAGCCGAGGATCTCGGCGTCGGCCGCCGGCTCGGCGGAGCCGAAGATGTCGACGTTCGTCTGGTAGAACTCCCGCTGGCGACCCTGCTGGACCTGCTCGTACCGCCAGAACGGTCGGGTCGAGAACCACTTTATCGGTTTGGTGAGCTCCTGGCCCCTGGCGACGACCATCCGGGCCACCGTCGGGGTCAGCTCCGGGGTGAGCGCGACGTGCCGGCCGCCTTTGTCCTCGAAGGCGTACAGCTCCTCGACGATCTCGTCGCCGCTCTTGTCGGTCCACATCTCCGCGCGTTCGAGGGCGGGCGTGGCGATCTCCCGGAAACCGTACCGGCGAGCCGTCGACTCGATGACGTCGGTCGCCTCCCGGCGGGCGGCCATCTCCGCGGGGTAGAAGTCACGAAAACCCTTGATCCGGTCGTACATGTCCGCGGATTCGGCGAGGTCGGACTTCTATCTGTCCGTTCGGACGAGCGACGGCACGAACGAGGGCCGATCGCCGACGGCACGGATGACTGCCGGCCGCCGACGGCACGGACGACAGCCCCGCTCCCGGTGGCGGTCGAGGAGCTCACTCCGGCCGGCGGACGTCGGTAACGTGGGTCTGCTCGTGGTCGGGGAAACAGCCGGCGACGGCGCCGGGGCCGTGTTCCTCGGCGATGATCGCCCGGAGCTCGGCCTCGTAGTCGGCGCGGGTGATCGCCTCGCTCGGGCCGACGGTGACGTCGAGTTCGGCGTCGACGAGCCGGTCGACCGCGCCCCGGCCGAACCCCGAGAGCGGGGCGATGTAGTCGACGCCGTGGCGATCCTCCAGGCTCTGGGCCTGTGCACGCGAGACCGTCGGCACGCGGTCGTCCCGACGGGTGCCGTCGGCGATCGCGTCGTACCCCTCGCCGGCCAGCCGTTCGAGGGCGTGGCGGTGGACCTGCTGGATGCCGTTTCGCGGGAAGCCGTCCTCGCGGATACGCTCGACGGCCTCCTCCGCGACGCCGGGGTCGAGCTGGAGGCGTTCGAACGCGAAGCCGACCGCGTCGGCCGTCTCGCGGGCGTGTTGCCAGTCGTCGGTGACGCCGAAGTGGGCCGTCCGGAGCGTGACGTCGTAGAAGCGCTCTAACAGCAACGCCGCGAGCGTCGAGTCTTTCCCCCCGCTGTAGAGCAATCCGAGCTCCATCACCGGCGTTTGATATCGAAGCTCTTGCGCTCGGGCTGGAGCTCGTTGAGCAGCGCCTTCATCTTCGCGTCGTCGATCTTCCCCTGGAGGCGGCCGCTCCGGGCGAGGGCGACGACCTGCCGTTCGACCTGCTCGGCGAACTCCGGTTTGCTCATTTTGACCGTGTTCAGCCGCTTGCGGGCGTCGTCGGTCAGATACTGGCGCAACAGCGCCTGTCGCTGGGCCTCGGCCTGCTGGGCGGCGGCCTCCTGGGCCTCCTCAGAACCGCCAGCCTCCGCCCGATCCTGTAGCTGTTCGAGTTTCTTCCGGCGGAGCTCCTCTAGATCCTCGTCGTCGGGGCTGTTGCTCATAGACCAGGGTTGTTCACGAGCGGGGAAAATGATTACGGAGGGCAACGGCGAGTCGGCCACGGAAGCCGAACGGCGAATCGGCCCTGGAGGCCGAACGGCGAATCGGTCGCCGAACCGACGGTCAGTAGATCGACCCCCGGATCGCGGGATCGAGCGTCGGGAACCCCTCCAAGTAGTTGCGCCGTTCCTCGCGGAGGTCGGCGACGGCCGCGTCGTACTCCTCGACGTGGTCGGGGACGTAGTAGGCGTCGACGTCCAGCCCGGGGATCGACTCGGGGATCGTCAGCCCCGTTCGCTCGTCGTCGGTCCACTCGACGGTCCCGCGGGCGAGCTCCCGCAGGATCGTCACCGACTCGGCGACGCCGACGTCGACCTCCTCACTCCCGACGTAGCCGGTGTTTATGATGAAACAGTCGACGTCGAGGGAGGCGGTCAGCTCCCGGAAGCGGTTACCCTCCTCGCCCTCGGGGCCGACGATGAACGGGTTGGTGCCGACGACGCGGATCGACTCCCCGGCCCGGGAGGGATCGCCCGCACTCGTCTCGATCGACTCGCCGAGCATGAACGCGACGGCGGCCTGTCTCTCGGTCAGCTTCGCGACCGGCGGCATGAGCGGGTTGCGCGTGATAAAGAACAGCTGGTCGATCCGCGGGAGGTCGATCTCCGCGGCGGCGCTGTCGAGGGTCTCGCGGTCGATCACCGCCCGGGAGTTTCTGGTGTACCGGTCGGCCTCGAAGTCGACGGTTCCGTCGGGGTCGACGGCGACGTTCTCGAGGACCGCCGATTCGGCGGTCGCCGCGTCGTGGAGGTCGGGCTGTTCGGCCTCCGTCAGGCCGATGGTCTTGATGTACAGCCCCCCACCCTCGCTGCCGGCGACGGAGCCGTCGGGCAACAGCGCACAGACGTCGTCCTGGAGCATCACGGCCTCCTCGGGGGACTCGAGCCGGAGCCCGTGGGAAGTCAGCGTCGACTTGCCCGTCGCCGAGAGGCCGAGAAACACCTGGCCGACCTCCCGGAGCTCGCCGTCGACCTCGACGCGCACGCGTTTGCTCCCGGCGTGGAGCCCCAGCCCGCCCCGGCGTTTCGCCGCGAGCATGAACAGCCGGAGGAACGATTTTTTCGCCTCGCCGGTGTAGTCGCTGCCCAACACCGCGGTGAGCCCCTCATCCGGGAGGACCCGGATCGCGAGCTCGTCGTGGTCTGGTAGCTGGACGGTCCGGAAATCCGGCTCGCGGCCGTCGGCGGGCTCGAACAGCTTCGCCCACGCGAAAGCGATCCGGGCGTACTCCCGGGGGACGTAGAGCCGACAGCAGAAAGTCGCGTCCGGATGACGCCCCATCAGCCGGTCGACACAGAGCAGCTCCCGGTCGGCCGCGGCGTCGACCGCCCCCTCGAGTAACGCCTCGTCGGCCGGCGTGAACTCGTCGTCGATGGCGTTTTTCGTCCGGTCGGCGCTGCGCGAGCGCACCTCGCTGACGTACGACGCCGAGCCGTACTCGGTGGTCCGCTCGTCGTCGGCCGCGAGTTCGCGCAGCCGTTCGAGCGACGGATCGTACGTCACGTTCGCCGCCCGCGTCGGATCCGGTAGCCGATCCGCCAGCGGACGGGGCTCCGTCCCGGTTTCGGACATGTACCAGAGAGACCACCACGGCCGGTCATAAACCCGGTGGATTCAGGCCGACCGTGTGCAAGTATAGCGTCTCACTATCCGGTCGGTAGTCGCCGGCTACCACGGGCGAAGAGAGATGCCGCCGGTCTCCGAGCGTGTCGGCCAGCGGAAACCCTCACCCCCGGAGCCAGTCGAAGGATCGTCTGCCCCTGGAGAACCCCGACCTCGACGCGAGCTGGCGAACGTCGGCCCCTAGAGAATCCCGGCCTCGACGCGAGCTGGCGAACGTCGGCCCCTAGAGAATCCCGACCTCGAAGACGTCCCGGGTCGGCACCTCCCCGTGGACGTGGACGACCTCCTCGTCGATCTCGATCTCGATGTCCCGGAGGAGCCGGAACGAGTCGTCCTCGCGCGTCCAGTCCTCGACGTCCCGCTCGCGGGGGTCGCGTTCGTCCTCGAAGAGGAGGACGAGATCGAAGTCGGAGTCGTCCTCGCCGAACTCCGTCGACACCGCGGTCCCCACCTGGTTCCGGAACTGACCCTGCTCGGGGGCGGTCTCCTCGACCGGCTCCTGGGTCACCGCGAAGAACGTCTCGCCGACCGGCGCCGCGTCCATCAGCGCCTCGAAGTCGTCGTCGACCTCGCTGTACGTTCGTTCCTCGCCCTCGCTGGCGTCGACGATGTCCTCGACGACGAACACCGGGTTCTCGTCCTCGGGGTCGCCGGCCAGCACCAGAGTGCCGTCGGCGACGGCGGCCGCCCACGCCTCCTCGTCGTGTTCGTACAGCTCGAACCCCTCGTACTCCCCCCGGGAGCGGAGGTCGGCCCGTTCGAGGTCGTCGCCGACCTCCTCGGGGTCGACCTCGCCGACGATCACGTCGAAGCCGCCGAACTCGTAGCCGCCGGCCCCGGTCGTCACCCGGTCGATCTCGTCGGGCAGAAACCGGGTGAACGCGTAGCCGTCGACGAACGAGTCGCGGATGTCGTCCCACTCCTCCCGCGGGAGTTCGTTCGCGTACTCGTCGATACCGGCCGGCGAGACCGAGGTCACGAAGTACTGATCGGGCCGTCCGGAGAGGGCAAACGGGTCGACGAGCCAGCTCTCGAAGTCGCCGCCGTCGCCCCCGCCGAGACAGCCAGCCAGTCCGATCATCGATCCCACACCGATCGCAGCCCCCGTTTTCAACACCTGTCGTCGTGATGGCATACGCCGGACGGTAGCAGTGGACCTATAAAATACTTACTGCAGTGGCGATAGATGAGTATCTGAAGTATAATATATAATTATAGTCTGGCACAGCGTATCGATCGGCGAGACCCCGGGATCGTTTTCAGATCCGATACTGGGGACCGAACGGTAAAGAGGGGGTGGCGTCACCGGCCCCCATGGAGTACGGGCTGGACGTGGGGTCGGATCGGCTCCGGCTGGCAGTCGGCGGTCCGACGGCCGAGGCGGTCGGCGCCGGCGGTTCGACGCGCGAGGTGCTCGGAGTCGACCGCGAGGGAACGGCGGTGACCGAGCCACTCGAGGCGCTGCTGGCCGACCGGGAACCCGGCACGATCCGGTACGCCGTCGCCGACGGGGTCGAAACCCGCACGGACGTCGCGGAGACCCTCGAGGGGCTCGGCTTCGAGCCAGCGGCCGTGAGCCGTGGGTTTGCGGTCGTCTACGACCAGCTCGGGGCGGACGACCACACCGGCCTCGGGGTCTGTCTCGGCCGGGAGGCGACGAGCGTCGCCCTGGCGTACTACGGCGTGCCGGTGATGGCCTTCTCGTTGCCCGGGGGCGGCGAGTGGATCGCCGAGCGGGCCGCCGAGACGACCGACCGCTCCGTAGAGCGGGTCCGTCGGCGCCTCGAGACGTTCGCGCTCGATCCGGAGGCGAAAACCGACGCGCTCGATCGGGCGCTGGCGACGGCCTACGACGGGTTGATCGCCGAGTTGCTCGAGGCGATCCGCGAGGAGGCGGCGTCGGCGGAGCTCGGCCGGGGGATCGCCGTCCCGGTCGCGATCGGCGGGGAGTTCGCCGCCGACGGCGTCGAGTTCCTGCTCGGCGGCCGACTCGATGAGGGCGGGCTCCCGTTCCCGATCCGGGGTGCCCGACTGGCCGAGGAACC
>LKNG01000113.1 GCA_001564115.1 Natrialbaceae archaeon Tc-Br11_E2g8
ACGTCCCCGACCGACCCCTCGAGGACGCCGGCGTCGGCGAGGGCCTCTTTCTCGACGGCGATCGCGCCGTCTGCCGACCGCGCGCCGAGCACGACGGCCTTCGGGTGGAGGACCGACTCGTCGACGTCGGCGTAGGGTTCGAAGATCGTCGAGTCGCTGGTGTAGTAGCCCCCGGCGGGATCGTACGTGCCGTAGGGGTCGTCGTCGTAGTTGCGCGCGTAGCCGGTGTCCTCGGAGAGGACGCGGGTTTCGGGGTACGCCGCGTGCCAGCGCTCCCAGCTCGTCCAGGTGACCGGAAACTCCTCGAGGTGGCCTCCCTCGCGGTCGCCGCGGATCGAGGTCGCGAGCATCTGTGGCCAGTAGTCCTCCCTGGCGCGGTCGTACATGATCAGGTTGCTGTTGAGCAGCCGGCCGGAGACGCCGAAGGTGGTGTCCCCGCGATCGAACCCCTGGGCCGTACCCGTGAGCGGACAGTAGGTGACCGCCACCGACCCGCCGCCGACCACGTCGTTGACGATCTCGTGCCAGACGAGCACGCGCTGGGGGTACGCCCGGACGTCGCCGTCGATCGAGACGCCGAAGACGGGTTCGCCGTCGCCGAGCCAGTCGTCGGCCTCCCCGGCGTCTACGAACACCGGATCGTCGATCGAGGGGATACCGTCCTGGGAGACGCCACCGCTGATCACGTGTCGGTCGAGTGTGGACGTATCGTCCGGAAGCGGAAGCGATCCCCCGGAGAGAGGCATGTCGCCGGCGTCGTCGTCGGGATTTCCCCCGGCGTCCGCGTCGTCGGTGCCCGACCCCACGTCGCCGGCGGCTCCGCCGTCGCCGAGACAGCCCGCCAGGGCCGCGGCGGCGACCGTCGCGAGATACGTTCGTCTGGATGGTCCGCTCATGTACCGACGGAGGGGCGCCGTGGTTCTAACCCTCGTCCGGTCGTGTGTGTCTGACGCACGGTCGGCCGGGCGGTCGGGCGTGGGATGAAACGATCCACACGACGTTCCGTTCGAACCAGCCGAACGGACCGATCATGGGGAACTCAACCGGCGACGATCAGGCCAGTCCGACCTGCTCCGTGTAGCTTCCGTACCGGTCCTCGAACCGGTCCATGATCTCGCCCATCGTCGCGTACGCCTCCACGGCGTCGATGACGTACGGGATCGTGTTCTCCCCGCGGTCGATCGCCCCGTCGAGGGCGTCCAGGGCCGTCTCGACGGCTGCCCCGTCGCGGTCGGCTCTCACGTCCGCGAGCCGTTCGAGCTGGCGCTCCTGGGCCGTCTCCTCGACCCGGAGGATCTCGGGGCTCGTGTCCTCTGCGATCGTGTACGCGTTGACGCCGACGACGACCTCTTCGCCGGCCTCGACCCGCTGTTGATACTCGTAGGAGGCGTCCTGGATCTCCCGGAGGAAGTAGCCGTCCTCGATCCCGGCGAGGACGCCGTCGCGGACCGAGCCCCCGCCGCGCTCGCGGATCTCCCGGACGTACTCCATCGCCTCTTCCTCTATCTCGTCGGTCAGTGCCTCGACGGCGAAGCTGCCGCCGAGCGGGTCGACGACGTCCGCGACGCCCGACTCCTCGGCGATGATCTGCTGGGTGCGCAAGGCGACGCGGACGGCCTCCTCGCTCGGCAACGCGAGGGCCTCGTCGAAGCTGTTGGTGTGGAGGCTCTGGGTACCCCCGAACACGCCGGCGAGCGCCTGGATCGTCACGCGGACGACGTTGGTGAGCGGCTGCTGGGCGGTCAGGCTCTGGCCGGCGGTCTGGGTGTGAAACTTCAGCCGTCTGGAGTCGGCTCGCTCGGCGTCGTACCACTCGTCCATCACGCGGGCGTAGATCCGCCGGGCGGCCCGGAACTTCGCGATCTCCTCGAGAAAGGAGTTGTGACAGTTGAAGAAAAAGGAAAGCTGCGGGGCGAACTCGTCGACCGCGAGCCCGCGATCGATCGCGTCCTCGACGTAGGCGAAGCCGTCCGCGAGCGTAAAGGCGAGCTCCTGGACGGCCGTCGAGCCGGCCTCGCGGATGTGGTAGCCGGAGACGGAGATGGGGTGGAACTTCGGGGTCTCCTCGGCGGCGAACTCGACGACGTCGGTGACGAGCTTCAGCGACGGCTCCGGCGGCACCACCCACTCCTTCTGGGCGATGAACTCCTTTAGCATGTCGTTCTGGAGGGTGCCCCGGAGCTCCTCGCGGGGGATCCCCCGTCGGTCGGCCAGGGCGACGTACATCGCGTAGACGACGGGCGCGGAGGGGTTGATCGTGAAGCTCGTCGACACCCGAGCGAGATCGATGTCCTCGAAGAGCACCTCCATATCCCGGAGGCTGTCGACGGCGACGCCCTCTTTGCCGACCTCGCCGTCGCTCATCGGATCGTCGGAGTCGAGTCCCATGAGCGAGGGCATATCGAACGCCGTCGAGAGCCCGGTCTGGCCCTCCTCGATCAGGTACCGGAAGCGCTCGTTCGTCTCCGCTGCCGTCCCGAAGCCGGCGAACTGGCGCATCGTCCACGTGCGACCCCGATACATCGTCGGGTACGGGCCGCGGGTGTACGGCTCCTCGCCGGGAAAGCCGAGATCCTCGCGGTAGTCGAGGTCGGCGACGTCCTCGGGGGTGTAGAGGCGGTCGACCTCGAGGTTCGAGACGGTGGCAAACCGCTCGGACCGCTCGCCGAACCGGTCGAGGGTGGGCTCCAGGCGCTCGCGTTCCCACCGTTTTCGCTCCTCGCGGATCGCGGAGAGCTCCTCGTCGTCGTACATGCCCGGTGATCCGTCGGCCGACGGCTTAAGATTCGGGGCGACGGTCGCCCGTCCGCTGCGCGGGGCGACGGCGATTTATTCCCCACGGCCGTAGCTGGGGTATGAGCGAGTTCGGGGACCTCCCCGAGAGCTGGGTCGTCTGGAACGAGGAGGAGGAGCGATGTGTCCTCGCGTACCGTCCCGACGTCTTCGACGGGGAGGCGTTCCCGTCGGCCTGCCTCCCGACGCTGTATCTCACTCGGGGTCGCCGGAGCAGACGGCCGGGACACAACCCGACCGACCGGGACGCCGACTGGTATGTCACCCTCTATCTCGAGCCCGAGGTTCACCTCGATCCCGAGCGGTTCGCCAGCCACGAAGCGGCCGTCGAGCGAACCGGGGCGCTCGCGGTCGCCTTCGACGAGGGACGGATCGACTACCGGGAGCTGTACCAGCTCCCCCGCGAGCGGTACTTCGAGCGCCTCGACGAGCTCACCGGCGGGCCGTGAACCCCCGTCGCCGGGACGTGAGTCTTAACCCGCCACGGGGCGTGTCTTCGGACATGACCACCGTCACCCTCATCGGAACCCGGCTGGCGGAGCCGGGCACGGAGTTCGTCTACGAGGGGGAAGCCGAGGGCTGTGCCGGCTGCCCGTACCGGAGCCAGTGTCTCAACCTCACCCCGGGGACCAGATATCGGATCACCGACGTCCGGGAGAACGCCCAGACCCTCGAGTGTGCCATCCACGACGGGGGGGTTCGCGCCGTGGAGGTCGAGCCCGTCACGGTCCGTGCGAACGTCCCGTCGAAGGGTGCGTTCGCCGGTAGCAAGGCGAAACTGAAGGGACCGTGTCCGTACGTCGACTGCCCGAGCCACGAGTTCTGCGTGCCGGACGGGCTGACGTTCGACGGCGAGTACCGCATCGACGGAATCGTCGGCGATCCGCCCCACGACGTCTGTCACCTCGATCGCTCCCTGGAGCTGGTCGACCTCGATCCTCAGTCCTGATCCCCAGTCCTGATCCCCGGTCCTGATCCCCCCGTGGCCGGGCCACGGCCAGTCAGTCCGGCGATCAGGGACTGTCGCCCTCGGCGACGGCCGACTCGAACACCTCCTCGTGGAGCCGGTTCGCGACGGTCTCGGCAAGCGTCTCGAGGTTCCGCGTGTCCGCGCGGTTGTACTCGACGAGCCGGTCGAGGGCGCCCTCGTCGCCGCGTTCGTACTCGTGCCAGAGCCGGACGGCGTCCCGTCCGGAGAGCTCCGGCTGGCCGCGGGCGATGCCGACCTCCCGTTCGATCCGTTTGAGCCCGCCGGTCAACCCGACGCGCCGACACGGGTACAGCAAGTCGAGGTGGGGGAGCTCGACCGCGAGGTCGTAACACGTCTCGAGAAAGGGGACGTCGAACCGTCGGCCGTTGAACGTGACCAGCAACGAGGCGGCCTCGAGTTCGGCCTCGAGACGGTCGCGGCTCAGATCCAGCCCGCGGACGTAGCTTCGGGTCTCGCCGTTCCGGTGGACGCTCACCGTCGTCACCTCGTTGCGGTCGGCGTCGAGCCCCGTCGTCTCGATGTCGAGAAAGCAGGCCTCCTCGCGGACGTTCTCGTAGAGGCGCCAGCGACTTCCGGCGGGCAGCGAGTCGGCGAAGTAGCCGATGTCACCGGCCGCGAGCCGCCTCCGGCCCTCCTGGATGAACGACTCGATCCGGCTCGCGGTCGTCGGCCCGACGTGTTCGCCGTCGAACTCCGACCAGCGGGTGACGCCGTTTTCCCACAGCCGCCGTTCGGTCCGCTCTCCGACCCCCCGGACGGGGATGAAACTGTTCTCGATTCGCACGCCCGAGGGAGGGTGCCGGGGGAGCAAAAACGCTCGGGTCCGGCGACGCCGTGGCGGCGGCCATCGGGAACCGGGTCGCGACGGCCCGTTTCGAAACCGCCTTGCCGGCGGGGTCCCCAACCGTCGCGTATGAACCGGGACGACTTCGTCGCCCTCGCGCTCGTCGCGATCGGGCTCGTCATCCTGAGTTTCTTCGTCCGGGGGTTCACCCAGCTTCTCGTCGGCCGGGGGACGGCACAGCTCGCGCAGGCACCCCTGGTGCTCGCCGGGTTCGGGCTGCTCGTCTACCTCTTCGTGCGGGCGACCCTCTCGAAGCTGGGGGTCTGGGAGATCCGCGCGGAGTGACCGGACGTCCCGGTGGACGGACTTCCCGTGTGGGACGTCCCGGTGGGGAGGACCTCCCGCCTGCGGGCGTCCCCGGCGGCGAACCCGAGGACGGCTGCCGTGTCTTTATGTCGGATCGAGCCGTCCGTCCGCCATGCAACGAGTCGGGCTCTCGGACGTCGAACCGACGGAGGCCGTCGATGGCACACACCTCGCGGCCCTCGCGAGCGCCGAGGAGATGAGCGTCCAGCACTTCGAGATCGAGCCGGGGGCGACCGTCGCGGAACACGACCACCCACACGAGCAGACGGGGTTCGTCTACGAGGGGGAGCTCACCTTCCTCGTCGGCGGCGAGGAGGTCCTCGTCGGCCCCGGGGACGCATACGCGATCCCCGGCGGCCAGCCCCACGGGGTCGAGAACCGCGGCGAGGGGGTCGTCCGCGGGGTGGACGTCTTCAGCCCGCCGCGGGAGGCCCCCGACTGGGCGACCGACGGCTGATCCCCGTTCTCGGCCGTGGGCGCCCGCGACTCCGATCCGGCCCGGGCGCGGAGGGTCGACGATCCGGCCGCGGGCGTCTCCGGGTTCGAGCCTTCAGAGCGCCTCGAGGAACCGATCGAACGCCCCGCTCTCGGCGTGGACGTGACAGTAAGTGCCCATGGAGTCGTACGCGAGCAGCCCGTCGTGGTCGCCGTCGATGCCCTCCCCGCGGACGGTCTCGAAGGCGAAACGTGCGTCGCCGTCGACGTCCGCGCTGGAGTAGTGAAACTCGTGGCCACGGAGACGCTCGCCCGCGGTCGCGGTCGGGCTGTCGCCGACCGCCTCGAGTTCGACGTGGTCGAGGGCCCGGTACCGATCGTGCATGGAGACGTCGGCGGGGAGGATGCCGGCCATCGCGTGGGTGGCCCCCTCCGCGGTCGTCAGCGACCGGGACATGGCCATCAGGCCGCCACACTCCCCGAGAACCGGGAGTCCGTCGCTCGCCAGCCGCCCGAGCCGCGCGAGCGTGCCCGCGGACTCGAGCCCGTCGGCGTGTAGTTCCGGATAGCCACCGGGGAGGTAGACGCCGTCGCAGTCCGGAACGGAGTCGCCGGCGAGCGGCGAGAAGGTGACCAGCTCGGCCCGCTCGCGGAACCGCTCGACGGTCGCCGGATACCGAAAGCAGAAAGCCGGGTCGTCGGCGATCGCGATCCGGGCGTCGACCGCTGGAGCGGACGCGGTCGACGGCGCCGGCGCCGGTGGCTCACGCGCCAGGGCGGCCAGCCGCTCTCCCTCGAGCGTCTCGACGGCCTCGGTCAGCGCCTCCTCGGGGAGGGCGGCCTCCTCGCCCATGTGGAGCCCGAGGTGGCGGTCGGGGATCTCGAGGTCCGGTTTTGGGGGAATTCGACCGAAGTACTCGACGTCGTCGGGGAGCGCGTCGCGGATTCCCGCCTCGTGGCGGCCGCCGTGGGCCCGCTGGGCGACGATGCCGGCGACCTCGACGTCCCGGCCGGCGTGGTCTGCGTACTCCCGGAAACCGACGGCGGTCGCCGCGACGCTCTCCATGCCGGCGCTCGCGTCCACGACGAGCACGACCGGGAGGTCCAGCGCCTCGGCGACCATCGCCGTGCTCGAGCCGTCGCCGTCGTACAACCCCATCACGCCCTCGACGACACAGACGTCCCCCTCGCCGCGGGCGTAGTTGCGCCGGACGCCCGCCTCGCCACAGAGCCACAGATCGAGGCTCCGGGACGGTCGCCCCGCGATCGCCTCGTGGTGGCTCGGATCGATGAAGTCCGGGCCGGCCTTCGCGGGCTGGACAGCGTGGCCGGCGTCCTCGAGTGCTCGCAGGACGGCGAGCGTCGCGACCGTCTTGCCGACGCCGGAACTCACGCCGCCGAGGACGAACCCTTCCATTGGGCTACTCGTTGTGACAGGGGTCGACTTGAAGCCGTCGATGGAGCCAAGGGGGGTATCGTCCAGTGATACCACAGAGTTATTTCCTCGGGGTGGGAAACGCCGCCGATGGCAACCGAGACGGGAACGTGGCATCCGAGACGGCTCGGCACCGCCCTGCGGCGACTCGGGCCGACGTGGCTCGCCGGCGCGATCGCTGCGGGGCCGGCGACGATGGTGAGTCTGCTGGTCGCGGGGGCGAGCTTCGGCTACGCGCTGTTGTGGGTCGTCGTCCTCTCGGCCGTGCTCGGCACCGTGGGACAGTATCTCGCCGCGAGGCTCGGGCTGTTGACCGAGGCGGGGATCGTCGCCGTCGTCGAGGAGCATCTCGGCTCGGCGTGGGCGTGGGTGCTCGTGATCGACGTCGTCCTCGCGGCGGGGCTCGCCCAGCTGGTGATCATGAAGACCCTGGCGGACGTGAGCGCGGCGATGGCGGGGAGCGCTGGCGTGGCGGCGCTCGCCGACCCGCGGCTGTGGGGGATCGGCTGGGCGATCGTGCTGGCGGCCGGCCTCGCGGGCGGGGGTTACCGCGTGGCCGAGTTCGGCGCGAAGCTGCTCGTCTCGCTCGTGGTCCTCGCGTTCGTCGCCGCGGCGTTCGTGGTGCCGATCGATCCGGGGGCGGCCGCGGGCGGGCTCGTGCCGGCGATTCCGGCCGGCGTCGGCGGCGCGCTCGTCGCCGCGGGCGTCCTCGGCGGCGCGGTCCACATCACCCTGCTGACGATGCAGAGTTACACCATGGACGCCCGGGGGTGGGGCCGCCGGGACGCCGACGTCGCGACGGTCGACATCGTCAGCTCGATGCTCGTCGCCTTCGGCCTCTACAGCCTCGCGATCTTCCTCGTGGCGGCGAGCGTCCTCCCCGCGATCGGCGCCGATCCGGCCACGATAACCGAGATTCAGGCAGCAGAGGCGCTCGGCCCGGTCGCCGGCGAGTACGCGACGTGGCTGTTCCTCGCCGGCCTGCTGGGGGCGGCGGTCTCGACGCTCGGGGGGAACACGCTGGTTCCGCCGTACCTGCTGGCCGACAAGCTCGGCTGGGAGCGATCGATCGAGGACGGCCGGTACCGGGCGCTGATCGCCGCCGTCGCCCTGCTGTCGGCCGGCGGGGCGTTCCTCGAGGGGGCGTTCTTCCAGCTGCTCGTGCTCGTGCTCGCGTTCGGCCTGGTGGGCACCCCGTTCGCGCTCGCACTGATCCTCGTCCTCCTGAACGATCCCGAGGTCGTCCCCGAGACCAACGGACGCCTCGCCAACGTCGGCGGCGTCGTGCTCTTCGCCGTGGCCGCCGTCGTCGCCGGCGAGTTCGTCCGCGACGAGCTCGCGACCGTGACCGAGCCGCTCTCGGCGTTCGTGGTCGCGTTCGCGGCCGCGATGGCCGTCGCGACGGCGCTTCTCCTCGTCACGACCGCCGGTCGGACGCTCGGGCTCGGCGACTGAATCACAAAAGGGGCTCGCAAGAACCACGAAAACCGCGCGAGTTTCGAGAGCTCTAGGCCAGCCTCTCGACGTTCTCGACGACCGCCTCGGCGAACTCGCTGGTGGCGAGTTTCTCGGCGTCCTCGAGCTGGCGTTCGAGGTCGTAGGTGACTTTCCCGGAGGAGATGGTCTCCTCGACGGCGTCCCGGACGAGCTCCGCGGCGTCGTTCCAGCCCATGTACTCGAACATGATCCGGCCCGAGAGGATCATCGCGCTCGGATTGACCTTGTCCTGGCCCTCGTATTTGGGGGCGGAGCCGTGGACCGGCTCGGCGAGGATCTGGCCGTCGCCGACGTTACAGCCGGGGGCGATGCC
>LKNG01000006.1 GCA_001564115.1 Natrialbaceae archaeon Tc-Br11_E2g8
AACGACCGTGATCAGCAAGTAGCCGGCGTGTGTTCCGTACCGTTCGACGACTCGCTCGAACGGCTTCAACGCGGCGTTGACGTTCATGCGGTCTCACCTCGTGTCAGTACGTTACCACCGAGAGCGAAATCTATCCACACGACCGGTTCGGGCGAGTCCGTCCACTGACCCCCGGACCGTAGCGATCAGTTCCCGAGCTCGTCGTCGGCGTAGTCCTCCTCGTAGCGGGCCATCGCCTCCTCGTAGCCCCGGACGGCGAGCTGGTAGCTCTCCCGGAGATCGGCGATCGGCTCCGCGGTGGCGTCGACCCGGAGGTCGTCGTAGAACGGCCCCAGCTCGTGATCGGTCGTCGTCCGGACCAGCAGGGCCGCACTCTGGATCCGCAGCTCCTCGCGTTTGTCCCCGCCCTCGGCGTCCCCCGCGGCGAGCGCGTCGATCAGCCGCCCGGCGAGTGGCTCCTCGCGGTCGCCCGCCTCGTAGGCCTCGGCGGTCGCCTCGATCACCGACTCGCCGGTCAGCAGGTTGCCGGCGACGGTGTAGTTCTCGCCTTCTATGTGGCCGTACCACGGTTTGCACTCCTCCCCGGAGAATGCGAACGTCCCCTCGGCGTCGACGCCGTGGAGCTGTCGGCCCGGGGCGCCGTTGTCGGCGTTCAACAGCCCCTGGAGAGCGTCCTCGATGGCCAGCCCCTCGTCTACGTACCGGATCCCGCGACGGCCGAGGTCGACGTTCACCAGGCTCTGGGTCGCCACTGCACCGTTCTCGCTGGCGAACGGACAGAGGGTGCCGACGCCGGCCAGCCTGGTCGTGACGGCGACGCCGAACCGGTCTTCGTCCCCATCGGACTCGTGGACGCAGATGCTGAAGGTCACGGCCGGGACCACGGACGCCGTGGTGAAAAACGCGACCCGCAGACCGCCGGTCGACCGCGGTGGTTCGCCGTCCAGGTCACTCCTCGGTCGTGTCGATGCCGAGGGCCGCGTTCAGCCCACAGAAACAGGTCACGGCGTTGATCGCGAGGCCGACGGCCCCGATCGCCGCGAGCGTTCCCCTCCTCCGCCGTCCCTTTCGGAGTGCACCGATCGCCACCACCGCGAGAGCGACCGCGAGGATCGCACGGAGCGTGCGGTCGCGACCGCCGACGTTTTTCAGTGCCATACTCCACGGTCGGGGAGGAGACACTTGTATCTCACTCCCACGATCGTGGGGCCGGCCGCGCCGACTTTCGACCGCCCGCGTCCACCCCCGACCGATCGCACCGACCCCCGATCGCTCGCATCTACCCCCGACCGATCGCACCGACCCCCGATCGCTCGCACCGACCCCCGATCGCTCGCATCTACCCCCGATCGCCCGCGTCCATCCCCGACCGACCGTGACGACTCCCGCCGACGGCCCCCGATCAGCCGTCGGCGTACGGGGGCTCCTGGTAGAAGTAGTTCGGCGTCCGCACCTCGTCGTCGTACGTCTCGTGGAAGACGTGGGTCGTCGCCGGCGAGATCGGCGGGATGAGCCAGCTCCAGTCGCCGGTCACCGTCCGGCCCGAGGCGGCCTCCAGAGCCTCGAACTGCGCGAACTCCTCGGCGGCGGAGTGGTGGTCGACGATCCGCACGCCGGCGTCCGCATAAGAGTGGAGTACGGCCCGGTTGAGTTCGACGAGCGCCTCGTCCTTCCAGAGCGTACGGTTCCGGGAGGTGTCGAGCCCCAGCCGCGTGGCGATCTCCGGCAGCCGATCGTAGCGGTCCTCGTCGGCGAAGTTGCGCGCGCCGATCTCGGTCGCGACGTACCAGCCGTTGAACGGGGCGGCGGTGTACTGGATCCCACCGATCTCGAGGCGCATGTTCGAGACGACGGGGACTGCGTACCACCGGAGACCGAGCTCCGCGAACCAGGGATACTCGGGGTGGCTCATCGGCACCTCGGTGACGGCCCCTTCGGGAACCTCGAACAGCTCGGGTTCGCGGTCACCGGCCTGGATCACGTGCGGGAGGACGTCGAACTCGGTTCCCGTCCCCTCCCAGCCGCGGGACCGACAGTAGTCGGTGAACGCGACGGAGTCGGGATCGCCGACGATCGTGCCCCCCTCCCGGTAGCCCGCATACCGGACGAGCTGGTAGTTCCAGATCCGGAGCCGTTGCTCGCCCCGGATTCGGGGTTTGAAAACGGTTATCGTCGGCCGGACGTCGCCGTCGTTCTCGGCGTACTCGAGGTGGTCGAGACACGCCTCGTGGACGGGGGCAGGCTCCTCGAGCCCGCGTTCGTCTCTCACGTGCAAGGTGTGCCAGAACAGTCGGCCGATACAGCGGTTGCTGTTCCGCCAGGCCATTCGCGCGCCGTGTTCGAGCTCGGCGAACGTGTGCTCGTAGTGGCCCCGTTCGTCGATTTCGGCGTCGATCTCCGCCAGCCGGGAGTCGACCTCCTCTTCGCGGCCGAGTTCGGCGTAACACCGACGGACGAACCGCTCGGCCTCCGCGCGAAGTCGGTCGGGATCGTACTCGGGGAGGGGTTCGTGCATCGTGACCGGCTCGGAAGCCGACCGGCTTACCCCTATCGCCGGTTCCGGGTGAGTCGGAACCACTCGCCGTCCCCGCCCTCCGGGCGGCACTGCGTTCGGTGATTCTCTATCCGTCGGCGACGCGATCCGAACCGGTTCGAGGATGACCGGGGTTACGATTCGAGGACGGCCGGAGCTACGGTTCGAGGATGACCGGGGTTACGATTCGAGGACGGCCGGAGCACGTGGTGACCGACCCGACTATGGGAGGGTTATACATATCTCGGTATCGGTCAGATACCGACTGGTGCTAGCATGAGCGAAGCGAAAGTGTCACGAGCGGAGTGGGGGACCCGGTTCGGGTTCCTGATGGCAATGATCGGCGCCATGGTCGGCGTCGGGAACATCTGGCGGTTCCCCTTCGTCACCGGGGAGAACGGCGGCGGGGCGTTCATCCTCGCGTTCCTGATCCTGCTTTTCTTGCTCGCCGTGCCGGGGCTCATCGCCGAGGTCGCCCTCGGGCGGTACGCAGGTAAGGGCGTCATCGGTTCGATTCGGGAGGCCGTCGGCAGTGGTGGCCTCGTCGGACTCGGGCTGGTCGTCGTACTCGTCAACTTCGCGTTGATGACCTACTACGCGCCGTTGATCGGCTGGACGCTGTACTACATGCTCCACTCGTTTCTGTTCACGTTCACCGGAAGCGGCTTCGAGGCCGGGGCCTTCCTCGACGCCTTCTTCGCGAACCCCGCGATGATGATCGCGATGCACACCGTGGTCGTCGCGATGATGGCCGGCGTCCTGTACGCGGGTATCTCAAACGGGGTCGAACGCGTCGTCACGTTCGCCGTGCCGGCGCTCGTCATCGCGCTGGCCGCCATGGCCGTCCGTGCGGTCACGCTGCCGGGTGCCGGTGAGGGTCTCGCGTTCACGTTCACCGTCCAGTGGGAGTACCTGACGTTCAGCGACACGTGGATCGCCGCCCTCGGTCAGGCGCTGTTCTCGACCGGCCTCGGCTGGGGGATCGCGATCACCGTCGGCAGCTACCTCCGAGAGTACGACGACGTCCCGCTCGGCGGCGGGGTGTTCACCGCCATCGGGGAGGCCTCGATCGGCATCCTCGCGGCGTTCGCCATCTTCCCGCTGGTGTTCGCCTACGGACTCGAACCCGACGCCGGCGCCGGGCTGGCGTTCGTCTCGCTCGTCCAGGTGTTCCCGGAGATGCCCGGCGGCGCGCTGTGGGCGATCCTCTTTTTCACCGGCTTCTTCCTCGCCGCGCTCACGTCGGGGATCGTCATCACCGAGGTGTTGACCACGACCGTAGAGGAGGAGACGCCGATGAACCGAGGACAGACGGTGCTGGCCGTCTGTGGGCTGATCTGGCTGTTCGGCCTCCCGAGTGCGTACTCGGTCGAATTCCTCGACTTCGCGGACCTCGTGTTCGCCAACTGGGGCCTGCCGCTGGCGACGCTGTGTATCATCGTCGCCATCGGCTGGTTCTTCGGACCCGAGCGCCTGCGCGTGCTTTCGGTCAACCAGAACGCCGGCATCTACGTCGGCAGCTTCTGGAACCCCATCGTGAAGTACGTCATCCCTGCGGTGATGATCTTCATCATGGGCTTTTTCGCCTGGGAGAACTTCGGCGAGGACATCATGATCGCCGGCATGGCCGTGCTCGTTACGTTCCCGGTCGTCGGCTACCTGATCATGCGGTACCTCGAGGGGCCCTCTCAGCCACGGGATGCCGTCGGTCCGGCCGGAGGTGATGACTGATGACGGGCGTCTTCGAGATGGAAGTCGAGGCCTGGATCGGCATCGGCGTCGCCATCGTCATGTTCTGGGGGATCGCCAGCTGGGCGCTGGTTCGAACGCTCAGACAGGAAGATCGGAAAGTCGAGCTCGTCGGTCGACAGAAACGGCTCGACACCTACTCGCCGGCGGCACTGGACGACCTCCGGGAGTTCATCGAGAACAACCCCGAAGACCCCTACGTGGAGGACGCCCGCGAGAAGTACAACCGGTGTGTCGAGAACCTCCGGGAGATAGAGGAGTACTATTACGACTGGACCGACGCGGAGGTAGACTCCCTCGAGTCGCTGTGAACGCGGGTGCCCTCCAATGCAAACGAACGTCCTCATCGAGACGATAGACACCCACACCGCGGGCGAGCCGACCCGGATCGTCACCGGTGGCATCGGCCCGGACGCCCTCCGGGGCGACACCGTCCTCGAGCGACGCGACCGGTTCGAACGGACGAGCGACGACCTCCGGAGGCTGTTGATGTGTGAACCCCGGGGACACGACGACATGTTCGGCGCCGTCCCGGTCGAGCCGGCGGCTCCCGAGGCCGACCTCGGGCTGTTCTTTTTCGACGGTGGCGGCTACCTCGAGATGTGTGGCCACGGCACCATCGGCACGATCACCGCGCTCATCGAGACCGGACAGCTCCCGCCGTCGCCGGAGGTCGTCGTCGAGACGCCGGCCGGACTCGTCCACGCCCGGCCGACCGTCTCGGGGGGGCACGTCGAGCGCGTCGAGTTCGAGAACGTCGAGTCGTTCGTCTACGACAGCCTGACCGTCCGGCTGTCCGGGACGCGTCCGCCGGTCGCCGACGGCGGCCGCGGCGACGCTAGCCGGAGCGAGGATGGGGCCAGCGACGACGCCAGCCTGGGTGAGGATGGAGCCAGCGACGACGCCAGCCTGGGTGAGGATGGAGCCAGCGACGACGCGATCCGGGGCGAAGAACTCACCATCCCCGTCGACGTCGTCTTCGCCGGCAACGTCTTCGCGCTGGTCGACGTCACGACCCTCGGACTCGCCGTCGAACCGGGGTCGATAGACGCCCTCGTCGATCTCGGGCTCTCGATCCGTCGGGCGGTCAACGAGGACCGATCCATCGTGGACCCGTTCACCGGCGATCGCCGCCCCGTCTCGATCGTCGAGTTCTACGATCCGAGCCGCGACCCCGACCGCAACCTCGTCGTCTTCGGCGACGGACAGGTCGACCGCTCCCCCTGTGGGACGGGTACCTGCGCGAAGATGACGCTGTTACACGAGGCTGGCGAACTCGACGTCGGCGAGCGTTACCGGTACGAGAGCGTGATCGGTACCCGGTTTACCGGCCGACTGCTCGGGGCCGATCGCCGCGATGGCCACACCGTGACCAGACCCACGGTCGGCGGCCAGGCGTACATCACCGGTCGCCACACGTTCTTGCGCGACGATCGCGACGACCTCGGCGGCTTCTCGCTCGGGTGACGGGAACCGACGGTCACGCGACCGTGGCGTGTGGGGTCAGCCGGGGGTCACGGTGGGCCTCCCCGCTTGCGGGGCCGAGTGCCGTCCGAACCCGCCCATGGGCGGGGAGAACGTTTAACTAGGTATCACGGCATACGTTAACAGTGGTGAACTCAGCGTGACGTCGGCGAACGGTGCGAGGCTGACCCTCGAGATCCGGCACCCGGACTGCTGGACCCTCGAGGTGACCGAGCGGACGCCGGCGAGACTGCTCGCTCACACCGTCTACAGCGCGGCCGACGGGCGGGTCAAGGGCCACTTCACCGCCTACGGTCCAAACGACGACGGGATCCGGGAGCTAGTCGAGGCGACGCGGACCTCGGAGCTCACGGAATCGGTCTTCGTGGTCGAGGGAAGCGAGCCGGCACGCTCGAGTCCCGGGACGAACGCCCGGGAGCTGTTCGTCGAGTACGATTCGACGAACACGATAAGCGATCACCTCGCCTCGGAGGGGTTCATCCAGGAGTCGCCCGTCCGCGTCCAGAACGGCGCGGAGTACTGGCCGGTGTTCGTCGACGACGACGATCGCAGCCGTCTCCACGACCGACTGGACCGGGTCCGCGACCGCGGGAACGCCGAGGTGACCGTCCGACGGATCACCCCCCACGACTCGTTCAGCGGGGACGTCGCCGGCCGGATCGCCCTGCTCACCGTCCGCCAGCGCGAGGTGTTCGAAATCGCCTGCGAGCACGGCTACTACTCCTGGCCGCGGGACGTGACCACGCGCGAGCTCGCGGAGATGGCCGACGTCTCGAAGACGACGCTGCTGGAGCACCTCCGGACGGCCGAATCGAAGCTCCTCGATCCAGCCATCGAAGAAGTAACCGAACGTCCGTAAAGCGAGCCGACCACAGCCCGCACCGCGTTCGAAGTCGATCCCGTCGACTGAGACGAGTTAACGAGGCGAAATCGGACAACATCGGGCTCACAGACGGAGTTCCACTGTGGGCGTCCTGACGGAGATCTGAACCCGCCGAGATGGTCCGGGCGTGCGGCGCTTCGCACCGTTCCGGGCTGCAACTCGTCTGCTCAAATCTCCGTACTGGCGTCTCCTGCAGCACGGATCGCTCGCTGCGCTCGCGGTGTTGTGCTGCAGAGAAGCGTCCTGACGGAGATTTGAACTCCGGTCCCTGGCTCCGCAAGCCAAGAGGATAGTCCACTACCCTACCAGGACTCACCCGTAGATACCGTCGTCGTCGTTAAAGCCCTTTCGAAAGGACGATGCCGTCCCGTCGGGCGGTTTCCGCGAACGTTCCGACGGTTTATATCCGAACGGGCACGATCGATCGACATGATCGGAGAAGCCGACGCGGACGGCGTCCGCCGGCGAATGGACAACGCTTATGCGCGGGCTGGCCATGCTCGAAGGTGATATGAGCGAGATCGAGGGGATCTACGAGGACCTCGACGCCGACGTCTCCCTCGAGGAGTTTCGGGAGGCCGTCGAGGCGAAAGTCGAGCAGATGGGTGGGCTCGCGGACGCCGAGACGGCGGCGATGCTCGTCGCCCACGAGGTCGGCGAGAGCGAGGTCGCCGGCGTCGCCGACATCGAGCCGGGGATGGAGGAGGCGAAGTTCCTCGCGAAGGTGATCGACGTCGGCGAGCTTCGGACGTTCGAGCGCGACGGCGAGGACGAGGGCCGGGTCGTCAACGTCGAGGTCGCCGACGAGACGGGCGCGATCCGGGCGGCGTTCTGGGACGAGCACGCCGCCGCGGCGGTCGAGGAGCTCGAAGAGGGGCAGGTGTTGCGGATCAAGGGCCGGCCGAAAGACGGCTTCAGCGGCGTCGAGGTCAGCGTCGACGACGTCGAGATCGACGACGACGCCGAGATCGACGTCCAGGTCGGTGACACCCACCGGATCGAGGAGCTCACGCTCGGGCTCTCGAACGTCAACCTCGTCGGGAAGCTCCTCGAGACCGACTCGGTGCGGAGCTTCGATCGGGACGACGGCTCGGAGGGGAAAGTCTCGAACCTCACCCTCGGCGATCCGACGGGGCGGCTGCGTGTCACCCTCTGGGACGAGCAGGCCGACCGGGCGAGGGAGCTATCCCCCGGGACGACCGTCGAGGTCGTCGACGGCTACGTCCGCGAGCGCGACGGCGACATCGAGCTCCACGTCGGCGACCGCGGCGCCGTCGAGGAGACCGACGAGGACGTCGAGTACGTCCCACACAGCGAGCCGATCGAGTCCCTCGAGATCGGCCAGACGGTCGACGTCGCCGGCGTCGTCCGCTCGGCGGACCCGAAACGCACCTTCGATCGGGACGACGGCTCGGAGGGACAGGTCCGGAACGTCCGCCTCCAGGACGCCACGGGAGACATCCGGGTGGCGCTGTGGGGGGAGAAAGCCGACGTCGATCTGGGACCCGGCGACGAGGTGGCCTTCGGCGACGTCGAGATCAAAGAGGGATGGCGAGACGACCTGGAGGCCTCCGCTGGCTGGCGTTCGACGGTGACGGTGCTCGACGGTGGCGAGCCGACCGGACGTGACGATCCGAACGAGGAGGCCGGCCTCGCGGCGTTCGCCGGGGGGGACGGAACCGACGACGGGAGCCCCGGAGAGGAATCGAGCGACGGACGGGGGGACGACGAACCGGACGGCTCCACGGAGGGCGAACGGATCGAGTTCACCGGCGTCGTCGTCCAGGCGGGCGATCCGGTCGTACTCGACGACGGCGAGGAGACGATGAGCGTCGAGACGGGCGCCGACGTCGGGCTGGGCGAGGAGGTCACCGCCCGCGGGGTCGTCCGCGACGGCCGGCTCGACGCCGAGGACGTCCTGTGAGAGGGGTGTCCGAAAGCCTGCCGCAGAGGAGGTCGCGTGTCGTCACGGGCCCGTGACTCGCGACGGCCCTCGTCACGAAATCAGTGGACAGCTCGGAGATGAGTCGGTAGGAATATCCGTCCGTTCGGGTCCCCAGTCAGAAATCATGGCCAGTACACTAGCGGGAGTCACGCAATAATTCGAGGGAGAGTAGAATTATTATCCCCAAGCGGCTACTGTAGCGTATGCCGCCCGAAAATACGTCCGGCGACGAGCCAGAATGGGTCGGGGCGTGGAAAGAGCACGCGTCGGCGTTCGATCGGGTAAAGTCGGTCACGATGACGCTTTCTGCGTCCCGACCCGTCCCGTGGATCGCTGAAGAGGCTGCCGTCTCTCCGAACACCGCGCGGGACCATCTGCGTCGACTCATCGACCTTGGTGTCGTGATGGCGACCGAGGAAGACGGGGTCCGCCACTACTATCCGGATCCGCTGTACACGCGACTCCGAGACGTCCGAAAGTTACTCGAGGACTCGACAAAACGGGAGCTCTCGGAGCAGGCAGTGGCGCTGAAAGAGGATATCACGGAGTGGAAAGCCGAGTATGACGCTGACTCCCCCGACACGCTCCGTGAACGAGCGGCCGTGGACGACGTCTCTGCTGAGCTGGCATACGAACTGACACGGGCAGCAAGCGACTGGGAACTCGCCCGGTATCGGCTCTCGCTCGTGCAGGACGCGATCGAAAACTACGACACCTGGACGTCCGACCGGTCGTCGATCACTGTATGACCGGCGACCGGAAGCTGTCGAAGGACCAATCCGACACTGGCATCCACCGACGAGCTACTTCTGACTCCTCCCGAGGACGTGTTCGCTTCGATGGGGGTTCGAATCCGGGTCGCGATCGACACCGCATTTTGCGCGAGTTACGTGGCGAACTGGCGCGACATCCCGCCGTTCGATCCATCGAGGGGGACCCACCGGACGAGTACCGAGAACTACGGGCCACACTCGATCCATCGTGGTTCGGTCGCCCGGCAGAGACCGCGTCTCTTCGGGTGACGTGGATCCCGGATCCATCACCCGGTCCCGAAGCGGCCGACCGGACGAACGACACCTGGATGCGGACCCCGATACAGGCGTACTACACCCTCCATTACAGCGAAGCGAACGGGCTCGACTGTGGATACCACTGTGAACCGAACCCCCACGTCGGTGGACTTCTTCATTATCAGGAGCGCGATGACGCGGATGACACATACACCTACGAGCCGGTTTCGTTCGACGCACGATCGGTGTCCGGCCTCCTGTGGGAAGTGATGGACGCGCTCGCCGACCGGCTTGATGACTCTGAGTGACACATACCGGTGTCAAACCGGCGCACGGTTCGAACGGCCTCCGTTCGAACCCTGGGCTAGCTGCCGGTTCCCGCTGTGCACGCACAACGCTCGCAGGGTTTGAACCCTCCTTTGACCCAACACCATCACTCGTTTTACCGTTTGAGGTGATCGGAATCCCAAGACGGAGACGACCCGCGTTCAGAAGCTGAGTGGGCCAACTCGGATTCGAACCGAAAGAAGACGGTCTCACTCGCGTCGCTCGTGAGCATGCGACTTCTAGGGCCCAACTCCGAGCCGGATTCCACGCTGGTGACTCGCGAAATCGCTCGTCGCCGAAGTATGGGCCAACTCGGATTTGAACCGAGAGCCTCCACCTTATCAGAGTGGCGCTCAACCTGATTGAGCTATTGGCCCGCTCGCATCCACACCTTGCTGGCTGGTGGTTTTAAGCGTTTCTTTCTCCCGGGGTCACCGAAGGTCGTCGTCGGGGTCGTCCGTCCGCCACTCCTCGTCGCCGAACTCGACCGTGTAGTCGTCCTCGACGGCGTAATCGTCCGCCGAGAGGTCGTAGGTCCCCGTGTCGGCCCGCTCGGAGTCCCCACCGGGAAAGCCCGCGGTCCAGACGACGCCGGAGGCGAGGCCGCCGGTCTTCCCGTCGACGTACGGGCGGATCACGAACCGCTTGAGCCCGGCCCGGATCGGGATCCGCGTCGGGGGGACGACCAGCAGGAAGCCGAGCAGGTCGGTGACGAGCCCGGGGGTGAGCAGGAAGGCCCCGGCGGCGATCAGCAACGCCCCGTCGAGCAGCTGGTCGGTCGGGGCCTCTCCGGCGGCGAGTCGGCGCTGGATCTTGCGGACCGTCCGACGACCCTCCGCACGCACCAACAACATCCCGACCAGCCCCGTCAACACGACGAACGCCACCATCCCCACCCAGCCGACGAGCTCCGTCTGGCTGACGACGACCGCGAGGATCACCGCGTCCAGAAAGGGGATGAACAACAGCGCCAGCAGCCACCGGAGCATACCCCGACGTAACTCCCCGGGGATGAAAACGCTTCCCTCTCGAGCGAAGCCCTTAGGCCCGCGACGCCCCTCCCCGGGGTATGGACGACGACGGGCGCGTCGAGTGGCGCGAGTGGGGCGAGGGGGCGTTCGTGGAGGCCACAGAACGGGAGCTGCCGATCCTGCTCTCGCTGACGGCGACGTGGTGTGAGCCCTGCCGGGAGATGGACCGGGAGACGTACGCGGTGCCGGCGATCGCCGCACACGTCCACGACGGGTTCGTCCCCGTCCGTGCCGACGTCGATCGACACCCCCGGGTCCGGGACCGGTACGCGACGGGGGGGTTCCCCTCGACGGTCTTTCTCACCCCCGACGGGCGAACGCTCGCGGGGGCGGGCTATCTCGGCCCGGACGCCATGCGCGGCGTGCTGGATCGCATCAGGGAGGTGTGGGCCGAGTCGGGCGCCGACGCGGGTCGGATCCCGCAGGCGATCCGGGACGACGAGCCGCCTGCAGGGACGCTCACGCCGGCGATCGAGGCCGCGATGGCGACCAGACTGCAGGAGAACCACGACGAGGTCGCCGGCGGCTGGGGAACGGCCCCGAAGTTCCCGCTTCCGGACGCGATCGAGTTCGCACTCGACCGCGACCGCGAGATGGCCCAGCGATCGCTCGAGGCGGTCGCCGCGAACCTGTTCGACGAACACGAGGGTGGATTCTTCCGGTTTGCGACCGAGGCGGACTGGTCGGGTGTCCACCACGAGAAGCTCCTCGATTCGAACGCCGCGCTCGTACGGGCGTTCGCCAACGCCTACTGTTACACCGGCGAGAGCCGGTACCGGGAGATCGCCGGGCGGACGATCGGCTACCTGACGACGACGCTGTGGAACGCGGAGGCGGGCGCGTTCGCCGCGAGCCAGGCGCCGGGCGAGATCGGGAGCTACACGCTCTCGGCGAGCGACCGGGAGTCGGCCGCCGAGCCCCCGGTCGATCGGAGCGTCTACGCCGGCCCGAACGGGCTGGCGGTCGAGGCGCTCGCGACCTACGCCGCCTACACCGACGACGAGCGGGCCCGGCGGTACGCCGAACGGGCACTCTCGTTCGTCCACGAGGAGCTACTCGACGACGGAGTCGTCTCCCACTCCCCCGAGGGCGGCGACGAGGCGCCGCTGCTCCGGACGCAGGCACGGGTTCTCCGGGGCTCGCTCGCGGCCCGGAGCCTCCTCGGGATCGGGGATCTGGAGGGGGCGTGCGCGATAGCGGACGCGACACTCGACCGGCTCCGGGACGGCGAGTCGTTCGTCGACGGACCGCCTGGGCCGGGACTGCTCGACCGACCGCTCCGTCCGATCGACGCGAACGCAACGCTCGCCGACGGGTTGCTCGACCTCGCGATCCTCGCCGACGAGCCCCGCTACCGCGAGGCCGCTCGGGGCTGTCTGGAGGCGTTCGCCGGGGCGAGCGACCGGTTCGGCCCGCAGGTGGCCCGGTACGCCTCCGTGGTCGCCCGGCTGCTCGAAGGTCCCCTCGTCGTCCGCGTCGCCGACCCCGCGGGATCGACGCTCCACCGCGGAGCCGTCCGCGTCGCCGACCACGGCAAGATCGTGGTTCCCGACGACGACGGACTTCCAGCGGGGACGGCACGCGTCGAACGCGGCGGGGCGGTCTCGGAGCTGGCAGAGAGCCCCGCGGAGCTGACCGACCGGGTCGGTGCGATCCTCGAGTGACCCGGCGGCACGGATGAAACCACCGCAGCGTTTATCAACGTCGGCTCGGTTGCTCGACGTATGGCGACGCTGAGGGACCTCGGGCTCTCGGAGTACGAGGCGCGGGCTTACCGTTCGCTGTTGAACACCGGCCCGACAACGGCAAAGGAGTTGTCACGGGCGAGTGACGTCCCGATGGGACGGATCTACGACGTGCTCAACAGCATCGAGAGCTACAACCTGGTCCGCAGTCAGACGGCGAGCCGGCCGAAAAAGTACGTCGCCGTCGAACCCGCGACGGCGCTCGATCGACTCCTCGAGGACAAAAAACGGGAGCTTGCCGAGAAGGCCGAGACGTACGAGGGAATCGTCGAAGAGCTCTCCGAGGAGCTCCACGCCGCAGAACCCGTCGAAGAGCAGTTCTGGACCGCCGTCGTCGGACCCGAGGAGACGATCGACCTCCTACTGGAGCGGCTGGCGGCCGCCGACCGACAGGTGGTGATGGTCGCCGCCGACCCGTCGCCACAGGTCGACGTGCGGACCGTCGGCGAGGAGGCCCTGACGGCCCTCGAGGACGGGCTCGACCGGGGGGTGGCCGTCGACGTCCTGTTGAATCCGGCGCTCGTCGACGCCCTCTCCCCGGAGGTGGGCCGGCGCTACCGGGAGACCCTCCAGGCTCGGGAGGGGTTTTCCGTCCGGACGAGCGACGAGGTCAGCGGGACGTTCACCATCGTCGACGACGTCGAAGTCTGCATCCAGGTGCCCAATCCGCTCGGCTCCGGCGAGGCGTTCGGGATGATCGACCTCAAAGACCCCGAGTTTGCCGCGAGAGTCCGCGAGGAGTTCCTCCCGAGCTGGCGGGACGCCACGCCGCTTTCCTTCTGAGGGGGTCGGCCACGCTCACTTCCGGATCGTCTCCCCGTGTACCCACTCACTCCTCCGGATCGTCGTACTCCTCGTGCATCCGGTCCATCCGGGCAGCCATCACGAAGTCGGTCTCGTGGAGCCCGTCGATCTTGTGGGTCCACATCTCGACGGTGACCTCCCCCCACGTGAGCGCCAGGTCCGGGTGATGCCACTCCGCCTCGGCGAGTTCGCCGACCTCGTAGGTGAACTCGAGGGCGTCCCTGAAGTCCCCGAACTCGTATCGCCCTTCGAGGTGGTGGTCGTCGACGACCGACCAGACGTCGGTGTCGATCTGTTCGTAGAGTTCCTCGAGGTCCTCCCCCGAGAGCGGCTCGTCGTCGCTCGTACAGGCCGTACACTCCCTGGCTGCGAGTTCGGTCGACATGTCCGTCCGCGTTTACTCGGCGCGCGGCATAACGCTTGCCGTGGCAACCCTCGCGGCCGGGACGGTGTGGGGTTAGCTTCCGTCGACCTCCGAACGGAGCGTTCCCATGTCGACGACCCGTTCGGCGTGTGCGTTGTGCTGGTGGATCGATTCGTCGTTCGACTGGCTCATCGTGATCACCGCGTCGTCCGGGAGCCCGTCGAACTCCGAGACGACTCCATCGGCGATCGCACGGACGCAGTCCTCGACGAACTTCGCGTCGCTGTGGGCCGCGAACGTCATGTGATCCTCGTCGGGCCGTTTCGCGAGGTTGTAGGTCCTGGCGCTCATGGCGTCTCGGGCGATGTCGATCACGTCGTTGAGATCGACCTCCGGATGGCCGTCGGACTCGATCGTCAGCGTCGCGTGTCCGCGCTGGGAGTGGCCGGGCTGGGGGATCTCCGCGAGGAACTCCTCGATCTTTTCGCCCTCGACCTCCAATCTCTCGAGTTTCTCCCTCGCCCGGGATTCCGACATCCCCTGTGAGCACGGACAGACGGTCATCCCGACGACGTGGGCACCGATCTCCTCGCGGGTCCCCTCCGCCGTCGCCGTCGCCGAGGCGACGATGTCGACGGTGTGTTGGGTCTCCCTGTCGGTCGCCGGCGTCCGTTCCCGGCGCATGTACTCCGCCTCCATCGACACCTCCGCGCGGGTGGTGTAGTCGTGTTTCTGGAGGAGCCGTTCGGCGACCTCGCCACAGACGTCCTCGACGCGGTCGACCTCCTCGCGGGTCGCCGCCTCGAGGGTCTCGTCGACGACCTCCATGTTGCGGCTCATGTCCGCACCCTTCCGCCAGGAGGGTAGATCGACGAACACCTCGAACTCCGCCGTCAGGACGATCGGACGGCTGCCGTTCCTGGAGATCTTCACGAGTTTCTCGACGCCTGTGACCCCGACGCGGCTCAACCCGACGGTCACGTCGGGGGCTGTCGCCTGTACGTCCGGCAGCTGCTGGCTCATTGGACCAATACAGGTGGAGCGTGCGATTAGGGCTTTCGGAAGGCGAACTCCACGCAGGCGGGCCGACAACGGAAGCGTTTACCGTCTGCACCCCGCCCCCTCGCCCATGAAGGTGCTGGTTACGGACCCCATCGCGGAGGCGGGTCTGGACGTGCTCCGGGAGGCTGGCCACGAGGTCGAGACGGGTTACGAACTCGAAGGGGAGCGGCTCCTGGAGGCAGTCGCCGACGCCGCCGCGTTGATCGTCCGTTCGGGAACCGAGATCACCCGCGAACTGCTCGAGGCCGCCGAGGAGCTCGTCATCGTCGGCCGGGCCGGAATCGGCGTCGACAACATCGACATCGGCGCCGCCACGGACGAGGGCGTGATCGTCGCCAACGCCCCCGAGGGGAACGTCCGGGCCGCCGCCGAACACACGGTCGCGATGGCGTTCGCGACCGCCCGTTCGATCCCCCAGGCACACGCCCGACTCAGTGCGGGCGAGTGGGCCAAAGGCGACTACCTCGGGGCCGAACTCGACGGAAAAACCCTCGGGATCGTCGGGCTCGGCCGCGTCGGCCAGGAGGTCGCGAAGAAACTCGACTCGCTGGGGATGGAGATCGTCGCCTACGACCCCTACATCAGCGAGGAACGGGCCAGACGGATCGGCGCGGAGCTGGTCGACCTCGAGGCGTGTCTCTCGCGGGCCGAGTTTCTCACGATCCACACCCCGTTGACCCCCGAAACCGAGGGGATGATCGGCGCCGACGAGCTCGCGGCCCTGGAGGATGGCTACCTCGTCAACGTCGGTCGTGGCGGCATCGTCGACGAGACGGCGCTCGCGGCGGCCGTCGAGGAGGGACGGCTCTCCGGCGCGGCACTCGACGTCTTCGCCGAGGAGCCCCTGCCGGCTGACTCGCCGCTGCTTTCGGTCGAGGACGTCATCGTGACGCCGCACCTCGGCGCCGCGACCGAGGCCGCCCAGGAGAACGTCGCCGTCTCGACGGCCGAACAGGTCGTCGCCGCGCTGGCCGACGAGCCGGTCGCCAACGCCCTGAACGCGCCGTCGATCGACGAGAGCGCGTTCCCCCGCGTCGAGCCGTACGTTGGGCTGGCCGAGACCGCCGGAAAGGTCGCCGCACAGCTACTCGGGGACCGGATCGAGCGCGTCGAGGTCAGCTACGAGGGGGAGATCGCCGAAGAGGACGTCGAGTTTCTCACCGCGAGCGCGCTGAAAGGCGTCTTCGAACCCCTCGAGTGGCAGGTCAACGCCGTCAACGCCCCGCGGATCGCCGAGGACCGCGGCGTCGACGTCACGGAGTCGAAGACGCGCCAGGCCGAGGACTTCCAGAGTCTGCTCTCTGTGACCGTCGGCAACGACGGCCGGGAGCTCTCCGTCGACGGCACGCTCTTTGCCGACGAGGATCCCCGGATCGTCCGGATCGACGGCTTCCGGGTCGACGCGATCCCCCACGGCCGGATGGTCGTCACCCGCAACCAGGACGTTCCCGGCGTCATCGGCCTCATCGGGAGCGTGATGGGCGAACACGACGTCAACATCGCCGCGATGTTCAACGCCAGAGGAACGATCGGCGGCGAGGCGATGACCGTCTACAACGTCGACAGCGAGGTTCCCGAGGCCGCTCGCGAACGCCTGGAGGCCGACGAGCGGATCTCCGAGGTCCGGTATCTCACGCTCAACGGAACGGTCTGATCGAGAACGTTCGTTTCATCGACAGTCGAGACGGGTGCTCCGGGGTCCGGCCCCGAGGCGAGTTATTGGATCGAGTAGCCGGCCGCGATGGTGAGCAAGAACACCATGAAGACGGCGATCGACATCATGTACGTGATCGATCTGGGCTCCTCGACCAGGTGCTGGTAGTAGCCCGCGATCAGCAGCGACTTGGTCACCGCGAGGATCATCGTCCCCCCCATCGCCATCTCGTAGGTGAAGACGTCGTCGAACGTAAAGAAGATGAACTTCCCGGTGCCCAGCGCCAGCAACACCACGTAGATTATCGCGTACGTACGAACGCTCGCCATTGGTACGACAGTGGCAAGACGTCCACTTATATTTTCTCTTCGGTCGCGCACGACTCGGCTAGCCCACAGTCGCACACGGCTCGGTCACACCGTCCGGTCGTACGGACTCCGTCTCAGCCATCGGCGTGTCGTTCCGGTCCACCCGTCCGTGGCGTGTCGTTCCGGTCCACCCGTCCGTGGCGTGTCGTTCCGGTCCACCCGTTCGGCGCACGTTATCCGAGGGGAGTCGGCGGAGCGGAGGATCTTTATCCGTAGACCGTCAGGATGTGTCGAATGTCGCGTTCCGAGGACGGTATTCCGGGACAGTCCCGGCCAGCGATCACGGCCCTCCTGGTCGTCGTCACGTCGCTCGTGATCGCGGGGGCAGCCTTCCCGGCCGGCGGGACGGCAACGGAGGTCGACGGGTGGGACCTAGAGGGCGTCGAGGTCGACGAGGAGCTAGAGGACGCCCTCACCGAGGCCCGCGAGAACGGCGAGCGCGTCGAGGTCGTCGTCCGACTCGAGGAGATCGACGACCCCGAGGACCACGAGGAGCTAGAGGCACACGCCGAGGGAAGCCAGGAGGACCTGATCGAGCTCGCCGAGAGCCGGGAGGCCGTGACGGTCGTGGCCGAGTTCTGGCTGACCAACGCCGTCTTGCTGGAGGTCGACCCCGATGCCGTCGACCCCGCCGAGTTCGGCGATATCGAGGAGATCCAGGAGCTCCACGGCAACTTCGAGGTCCCACCCCCCGAGCCCGTCGAGACGTTGACGGACGACGGAAGTGAGGTCGAGACGCTGACGGACGACGGAAGCGAGGTCGAGACGCTGACGGACGACGGAAGTGAGGTCGAGACGACCGAGGGGCTGGCCGCGATCGGCGCCCCGACGGTCTGGGAGACGTACGGAACCACCGGCGAGGGCGTTCGGGTCGCCGTCCTCGATACGGGCGTCGACGCCGATCATCCGGACATCAGCTTACACACCGACGACCACGACGATCCGACCTACCCCGGCGGCTGGGCGGAGTTCGACGCGACCGGCGAGCGCGTTGACGGCTCGACCCCACACGACACCGCCAGCCACGGTACCCACGTCTCGGGGACGGTCGCCGGCGGGGCCGAGAGTGGCCGTCACGTCGGCGTCGCACCGGGTGCCGAGCTCGCCCACGGGCTCGTACTCACCGAGGACGGTGGCACCTTCGCCCAGATCCTCGCTGGCATGGAGTGGGCAGTCGAGACCGACTCCGACGTCGTTAGCGCGAGTTTCGGCGTCGAGGGGACCGTCGGTGCGTTCGTCGATCCGGTCCGCAACGCCCGGGCGGCGGAGGTGACCGTCGTCGGAGCGATCGGAAACGCGGGCGCCGGCAACTCGAGTTCGCCCGGCAACCTCCACGACGTGGTCTCCGTCGGAGCGGTCGACGGGAACGACCGCGTCCCGGAGTTTTCCGGCGGCGGCGACCTCGAACGGGCGAGCTTCGCCGGAGCGCCGGAGGAGTGGCCCGAGACGTACGTCGTTCCGGACGTCGTCGCTCCGGGGGTCGGCGTGGTGAGTACGGTTCCGGGCGGTGAGTACGGATCCAAGCCGGGGACCTCGATGGCCACCCCACACGTCTCCGGGACGATCGCGTTGATGCTCTCGGTAGAGGACGGACAGCGGCCGGCCGACGTGGAGACGACGCTCGCGGAGACCGCACGGTCACCGGCCGGCGCTCCGGAGGGGAAAGACGCCCGGTACGGCCACGGGGTCGTCGACGCGGCGGCGGCGGTCGAGGCCGTCGAAAGCGCGCGTACGTCGACGGCGAACGCGTCGGACGGGACGGACGAAACCGACGGACAGAGTTCGGAACCCGGACCGACCGACGGGGACGCCATCGAGCCGGCCGCCGACGGCTCACCGCTCGGCGTCGTCGCCACGCTCGCCGCGCTCGTGGGTGTCGGCGTCTGGCTCGCCGTCCGTCGGCGATAGGTTCGGGCAGACCATTTTCACCCCGTGGGAACGGCCCACCGGCTTTACACGTCCGGTGGACGAACCGCTACCATGGTAGATCTCCTACAGCAGATCACACGTCCGGAGCTGAACCGTGGCCTCGAGGGCGTGGTCGTCGACGAATCGGAGCTCAGCGACGTCGACGGCGACGCGGGACGGCTGATCTACCGCGGCTACGAGATCGGCGACCTCGCGACCGGAGCCAGCTTCGAGGAGGTCCTCCATCTCCTCTGGCACGGGGAGCTACCGGACGAAGAGGAGTTCGAGGCGTTCGTCGAACCGATGGTCGCCGAGCGGGCGGTCGACGACGCCCTCCTCGACGTGCTGGCGGAGCTGGCCGAACGGGACGAGGAGCCGATGGCGGCGCTCAGGACCGCCGTCTCGATGCTCTCGGCGTACGATCCCGAACCCGACGCCGATCCGGAAGACCTCGAGGCGACCCTCCGGGACGGCCGTCGGATCACGGCCAAGATCCCGACGATCATCGCCGCGTTCGACCGGCTGCGCCGCGGGGAGGAGCCGGTCGATCCACGGCCCGACCTCTCTCACGCCGCGAACTTCCTTTTCATGCTGACCGGCGAGGAGCCCGACGAGGTGGCCGCCGAGACGTTCGATCGGGCGCTCGTGCTCCACGCGGACCACGGGCTGAACGCCTCGACGTTCACGACGGTCGTGATCGTGAGTACGTACGCCGACATCTACAACGCGATCACCGGCGGCATCGGCGCGCTCGCCGGCCCCTGGCACGGTGGGGCCAACCAGGACGTGATGTACGCGCTGATGGACGTCGACGAGAGTGGGCTGGATCCGGTCGAGTGGGTCGAACGAACCATCGAGGAGGGCGACCGCGTACCCGGCTGGGGTCATCGCGTCTACACCGTCAAAGACCCCCGTGCGAAGATCCTCGAAGAACGCAGCGCGATGCTCGCCGACTCGACCGGGGAACGGAAGTGGCACGAGTACACCACCTCCATCGAGGAGTATCTCACCGAGACCGTCGGTCTCCCGGAGAACGACATCGCCCCGAACGTCGACTTCTACTCCGGTTCGGTGTACTACCAGCTCGGCATCCCGATCGACCTGTACACCCCGATCTTCGCGATGAGTCGGGTCGGCGGCTGGATCGCCCACGTCCTCGAGTACCAGGAGGAAAACCGCCTCATCCGTCCCAGAGCGCGGTACGTCGGACCGGAGAGCCGGGAGTTCGAGCCGATCGAGGACCGCTGAGGACCGTTTCACGCCGGCGGGAATCGGGGATCGGTTTTACGCCCTTCGGTGGAGAATCACCGATCAGCGGACCATGACAATAAAGAACATCGCACGGAGCGACGTCGTCACCGCGGCGCCGACGACGTCGGCCGAGGCCGTCGCCGAACGGATGTACGAGGAGGGTATCGGAAGCGTCGTCGTCGTCGACGACGGGACCCCCGTCGGACTCGTAACCGACCGCGACATCGGCCTCGGCATCTGGGAACACGACGAGCCACGGGTCGTGACCGCCGAGGAACTGATGTCTGCGGATCCGGTGACCATCGACGCCGACGCCGAGATCTACGACGCGTTGCGGACGGCCAGGGAAGCCGGCGTCCGTCGACTGCCGATAACCGAAGACGGACAGCTGGTGGGTATCGTCACCCTCGACGACGTCATCGTCCTGCTCGCCGGCGAACTCGGGGAGGTGTCGGGCATCGTCCAGTCACACTCGCCGCCGTACTGAGCCGGCACCAGGGAGCCAGGCCGAGTCGGAGGGGACGATCGCCGTCCGTTCCGGACGGCGAGCCTACATCAGGTAGAAGATCGGGAAGAGGAACACCCAGACGATGTCGACGAAGTGCCAGTAGAGGCCGAAAAACTCCACGGGCCGTTCGTCCTCGAGGTAGGCGTCGATCGAGACGATCCGGTAGATCATGAACGCGGCGATGAGCAGCCCGATGATGACGTGTAGCGCGTGGAGGCCGGTGGTCACGAAGTAAAGCGAGTACTCCAGCCCGGTGAACCAGAACTCACCCTGGCTGAACTTCACGCCGTACTCGAAGGCCTTCACGCCCATAAACGCCAGCCCCAGCGCCATCGTCGCCCCGAGGAAGCCGAGCAGGCCGCGTTTGTTGCCCCGCTCGGCCATCACGAGCGCCATGATGACCGTGAAACTCGAGGTGAGCAGGATGTAGGTGTTGAGCAGCCCCGGCCAGGCGGCGAAGGGGATCGGGTCGAACGACGCCCACCCCTCGTGGAGCCGCAGGAAAACGTACGCGCCGATCGCGGCGCCGAAGACGACGACGTCGGAGGCGAGAAACACCCAGACGCCCATCTTCGTGTCGTCCAGATCGCCGCCGAACGGCCAGCGTTCGGCGACGCGGGGTTCGGGGACGTAGAAGTCCTCGACGCCCATCTTGAAAAGCGAGACGCCCATGATCGCGAGTCCGACGACCGTGATCGCCGGATAGAGGTAACTGATCTCGCCGGCGGTGGTGATGACCGGCCCGTCGGCCGGATAGTACGGCTCGATGAGTTCGATGACGGTCGGCGTGAGCCCGGAGAGTCCGAGGAAGAACACGAACGTCCCGACGCCGATGGCGAACGGCCAGATGCTCGCGTGGTCGGGGTGGCGTTCCTCGTGGCCCGCGTGGGCGGCCTCGGCGGTCGCGGTCCCGCCGTCGGCGACGGCGCCGCCGTCGGTCGCCGGCGTGTCGGGGACGAACTCGAGGCTCCCGCTGGCGTAACTCGCCCGCCCGTCCCAGTTCTCGAGTGGCGGCGGCGAGGGGACCGCCCACTCGGCCGTCCGGGAGTACTCCCAGGGATTGTCGGGCGCGATGGCGCCGTACCGGAGGCTGTGGACGAGCGTCGCGATGATCATCAACACCGAGAGGCCGAGGACGAACGCCCCGACCGTCGAGAGCTGGTGCCAGAGGGTCATATCGCCCGAGTAGTGAAACACCCGGCGTGGGGTCTCCCAGGCGAGGAACATCGGGAAGTACACCAGGTTGAACCCGATGAAGTAGACCGCGAAGCTGAGCTTCCCGAGGAACTCGCTGTACATCCGGCCGGTCATCTTCGGCCACCAGTAGTAGAGCCCGCCGATCAGCGCCGTCACCCCCGAGACCATCACGTAGTGGAAGTGAGCGACGACCCAGTAGGTGCCACGGAACTCGTAGTCGAGGACGATCGCCCCGAGGAAGACGCCGGTGATCCCCCCGAGGATGAACAACACGAGCGCGCCGAGGGAGTAGAGAAACGGCGTCGTAAACCGCACCCGTCCTTTGACCATCGTGTAGATCAACGCGAACACCATCAGGTCGAACGGCAGCGAGATGCCGATCGTCGTCGCCATCGTCAGCGTCTTGATCTCTAAGTTGATCGTCGTCAGGAACATGTGGTGCATCCAGACGAGGAACGACTGGACGGCCACGAGCACCATCGCGATGATGACCCATTTGCGCCCGACGAGCCGCCGGCCACAGAACGTCTGGAACGCCTCGAACATGATCCCGAGCGCGGGGAAGAAGACGATGTACACCTCCGGGTGGCCGAAAAACCAGAACAGGTGTGCCCACAGCAGCCCCGACCCTTGATCGGTCGCGAAGTACTGGGTCAGGAAGATGCGGTCGGCCCCGAGCAGAAGCAACGCCGCCAGCAACGCGGCGAACGCAAAGAGCATCATCCAGACGGTCAGCAGGATCGACCAGGTGAAAAGCGGCATGTTCCACAGCCCCATCCCCTCCGCGCGGTGGCGGTGGATGGTGGTCATGAAGTTGACCGTCCCCATCGTCACCGAGATGACGAACATCAGAAGGCCGAAGACGGTCGCGTTAGAGCCCGTCGTCGCCTCCATCGCCGGCGTGTACGTCGGGACGTTGAGCGGGGCATAGAGGGTCCAGCCGCCCGCGAACGAGCCACCGAGGAAAAACGCCGCGACGGCGAGAACACCCGAGAGCAGGTAAAACCAGTAGCTCATCGCGTTCAGCCGCGGGAACGCCAGATCCTTCGCGCCGATCTGTAACGGGACGAAGTAGTTCGCGAAGCCGAACGCGAACGGCGAGAGGAACCAGAACACCATCAACAGCCCGTGGGAGGTGACGTACTGGTTGTACTCGTTGCCGCTGAGAAGCCCCGTTCCACCCGGCTCGAGCAGGTGCAGCCGGAACACGAGTGCCAAAATGCCGCCGATCAGCAGGAAGGCGATCGCCGTCGCCAGATAGAGGATGCCGACGTCCTTGTGGTTGGTCGTCACCAGCCAGCGTCTGACCGACCGACGCGGGGGCAGATCACTCATCAGTCCTCACCCCCCTCGTCATCCTCTTCTTCCTCAGCCTCCTCGTCGTTCTCGGTGTCTTCCTCGGACTCCTCGTCGTCCTCCTCGTCTTCTTCGAGGGCGGCACGTTCCTCCTCTAGCCACTCTTCGTACTCCTCGGGCTCTAAGACGACCAGGTCGGCAGTCATCCCGGAGTGGCCCGAGCCACAGAGTTCGAAACACTCGATGGCGTCTTCGTACTCGCCGGGCTCCTCGGCGACGAACCACGTCTGGTCGTACTCACCCGGGATGGCGTCGGCTTTCACCCGTTGGTCGGATATGCCAAACGAGTGCCAGACGTCGTCCGACGTCACGTTTATCCACACCGTCTCACCGGCCGGCACGTACATCGTCCCCGTCGTCTCGACGCCGTCCTCGTAGTGGAAGTCCCAGTCGAACGCCCAGCCCTCGACGTCGATCTCGATGGCGTCCTCGCCGGGGTTTTCGCCCTCGGGTCCGGTCTCCACGTACAACAACAGCACGTACGCGTACGCGACCAGGCTGATGACGACGACCGCGCTGAGCGCGAAGGAGAGAAACAGCTTCTTTCCGCCCTGTCCGCCCGTCGGCAGCTCCCCGAGCGTCGGCGCGTCCTCGTCGGCGGGCTCGCCGGTGTCGCGGTACTTGTAGGCGTTGTACAGCGTGTACGCGACCACGATCACGCCGACGATCGTGCCGAGCACGAGGAAGATCATGAAGATGTCCTCGAACACGTCGACGCGGGTCTGCATCGGAATGGTGTGTATGTCGAAGATTGTGGTCACCTCGGTTTGACTCTAATATGTAGTACCCAAGGAAGACGGGTATTTATTACTTCGGAAACGCCCAACCGCCTTCCCGTGCCTGACTTTTTTCCGACGGATCTCCCCGAGACAGGTGGGTACGTCCTCGGACCGGATTTCGAAACGCGAGTACTTTGACCTGTCGGTCGGTAGTGTGTCTCACGCCAACGCGAGCCATAGGGCCCGACACGGCTTCCGATCGATCGACGACGGTCGCCGGCTCCGGCAGGGCGACGTCCGTCGGCCGCGTGAGCTGCCACGGTCTCCCGACGCTCGGGCACAACCGTTCTATACTGCCGGCGCGTATCCCGGAGTATGCCCGAAGAAGTCCTGTTCAAGTTCGAACGCCGGATGGACCGAGCCGAGATCGCCAGCTATCTCCGATCCGTCGCGGACGCACTCGACGCCGGAGACGCGATCGACCTGGAAGCCGGCGGCGAGTCGGTGACGATGTCCCCACCGAGCCGGCCGACCTTCGAGATCAAAGCCGAACGCGAGACCTCGAGCTCCGGGGGAACGCCGGAGCTCAGCGTCGAGTTCGAACTCGAGTGGGACGAGGGCGAGGACGACGGCGGGGAGCTCTCGATCAACTAGATCGCGACGACCCAGGCGCGATACCCCTCCGGAAGGCCGTAGACCTCCCGGAACGCCGTGTCGATAAAGCCCGCGATCCGGTTGGGATCCGCCTTCGCGCTCACGCGGACGTTCACGCCCTCGGCGTCGTCGGGACGGGTCAGTTCGTCGATCTTGAACGCCGGGAACCGCCCGAGCAGCGTCTTCAGCTCCTCGAGTTCGGCCTCCGTACAGTCCGCGTTGATCCGCCCGTCGGCGAACTGTACCCACGGCGCCGGCCCCTCGTCGACTTCGACCTCGATCGTCACGTGCGGGCTCGCCCGGTTGCGGTGGGCGACGATCGCCTCGACGAACAGCTTCCGGCGGTCTGCCGGCTCGTCCGCGACAAAGCGTGTCATATCGGAGGGTAGTGCACCATTCTTTAAGTCTTTATGCCGCCGTCCCGAACCGCTGGGCATGGTACGGCCACGAATCCTGATCCTCGGCGCGCCCGGAGCCGGAAAGGGGACCCAGAGCGCACGGATCGCGGAGGCGTTCGACGTCGAACACGTCACCACCGGGGACGCACTCAGAGCGAACAAGGAGATGGACATCTCCGATCTCGGCCTCGAGTACGGGACGCCCGGGGAGTACATGGACCGGGGGGAGCTGGTCCCCGACGCGGTCGTCAACGCGATCGTCGACCGGGCGCTCGCGGAGGCCGACGGCTTCGTCCTCGACGGCTACCCGCGAAACGAGGAGCAAGCCGAGGAGCTCGACGACATGACCGACCTCGACGTCGTCCTCTACCTCGAGGTCGGCGAGGAGGAACTCGTCCACCGGCTCACCGGCCGGCGGCTGGATCCCGAGACCGGGGACATCTACCACGTCGAGTACAACCCCCCCGAGGAGCCGGCCGTCGAGAGCCGGCTGATCCAGCGCGACGACGACGACGAGGAGACCGTCCGCGAGCGGCTGCGGGTCTACCGGGAGAACACCGAACCCGTCGTCGAGCGCTACGAGCAGCAGGGCGTCTTGGAGCGCGTCGACGGCGAAGGGTCGCCCGAGGAGGTCTGGGAGGACGTGAAAGCGACGATCGAGGCGGCGAGCTAGTTCTCGACGTCGAGCTCGTGGACGGCGACGTTGAGGTAGGTGACCTCGGCCGGGAAGACGTAGCCGTCGGCGGACATCTCCGCGGAGAAGTGCTCGACTGCCTCGTCGTACATCCCCTCGGGGGCGGCGGAGTGAACGTACGCCGAGTCGACGATTATCGAACCGGTGATGTCGGCTGCCGCCTGGATACACAGCTGTTCCTCACAGTCGACGTGTTCGCTGTGGCCGTCGAACGTGTCGCCGCCCGTCGGCGCGTATATGAGTCCCTCAAATTCCGGGTTTCCGCCGCCGCTGCCAATGGGTTCGAAGCCGATGTGCATCTCCGACGTGCCGTAGATCTGGAGGTACTGGGAGTCGGTCGAGTCGTCGCACGGATCGACGCACATCCCGGAGTCCCCGGACGTGTAGTACATATCACCGCCGGAGAATATCTGTAACGTGTTACCGTCTTCCTCCCAGCCTTCGACGGAAAGCTCGCCCCCGTCCAGAACGATGTCGTCCTCGACCACGATGGCGGAGTCGCCGTCGGAGACGTCGACGACGACGTCGTCCTCGACGCGGAGCTCGTCCGTGTAGTACGTTCCGCTCGGCACCGTCTCCCCCTCGACGTCCGAGAGCTCGGTCGTGTTCTCGTCCCCGCCGAGCTCGTCGATCATCTCGTCGATGATGCCGTCCATCGGCGGATAGGGGCCCGCATCGTCGGACAGGTCGAGGTCGGTTTCCTGTCCGCTGTCGGAGACGTTCGCTTGTCCGGCGACGATTCCGTCGCTGAACGTTCCCTCTTCGATGTCGATCTGGCCGAGTGCCACGCGGAGGACCCCCTCCTCTCCCTCGTCACACGACTCCCGGATCGCCTGACCGTCGGCCTGCCCGGTCTCGGACTCGAAGTACGTCTCCCAGCCGACACAGTACTCGCTTTCGATCTCGATTGTCACGATCCCCATCTCGACGGTGTCGATGTGACTGAACGGGGTCGTCCGGTTGTGGGCTATCGTCACCTCCCCGGTCGTGAGGTCGCGATCACCGCTGACGGTGGCCACCGGCAGGGTGATGGTCTCGCTGTCGGCGTCGTACTGGACCGGAGGCGGCGAGATCATGCGGGTCTGCTCGCCCGTCTCCCGCCAGACGCCCCCGGCCTGGTAGGCGACGATGCTGCCGTCGTCGGCCTCGTACTCGATCGCCCCCATGGTCAGCGTCTCGTCGAGTCCGTCGGCGGTGATCCTGATCGTTCCGGCGTCGCTGGTCGCCACTGCCCCCTGTCCGCCGGTACCGCTGGCCGATACACCCTGCCCGCCGGCGTCGAAGCTTATCGAGGAGACGGAGTCACCGTTCGCCGAGGCGGTGGCCATCTCGTGGCTCAGCTCGACGAACGCGGCCTCGATCCGTTCCTGTTCGGCCTGGCTCTCGGTCGTGCCGAGCGCCTCGGTGCCGAGCACGAAGATCCCCAGGCTCGCGATGGCGACGATCCCGGTCAGCAACACTACCCCGAGGACCGCCGTCTGCCCCCTCCCATCCCCCAGTCTCCTGGATGGACGCAGACACATACAGGGTACGATGAGTTATCCAATAGATAAACAGTCACGGCCGTCCCGACCGTTTCGGACCGTTCAATTCCGTTCAGCGGCCGATAGCGTTATGAGTCGGCCGGCTTCCCGGACCTCGGGACGGCACCTGCGCCCCGAGGTCAGTCGATCACGATCGTGCTGCCGTCGATGTCGACGTCGGGTTCGCTCCCGGGGCCGTCGCCGGCAGTAGACTCCCCGGTGCCGACGTCGGGGACCTCTCCGGGCTCGTCCTCACCGTCGCCGAGCCCGAACTCGCGGTCGGGGTCCGACGAGTCGCCGAGTCCGGTCTTGGATTCGTTGACCTCGACCGATTCGGTGTCCTCTGCGTCCTCGCTGCGGACGGTGAGCTCTCCGATTCCCTCGTCGCTCTCCTCTGTCTCCCAGAGGAAACTGACCTCCTGTGACTCGTCTTTCCCGAGCGTGCTGGGGATCGTTATCGGTCGAGTATGAACCGTCTCGCCATCCGGGTCGGAGAGGGTGATCGTCTGGGTCACGTCCGACTCGTCGGTGGTTTCGTGAGTGCTCGTCACCGTCGCTTCGACCGTGACGAACTCGCCGACGGTCGCGTTCTCGACGTCGTGGATGGTTATCTCGAAGACGCCCTCCGCCTCGGCCTCCCAGGCGAACCTCGGATAGTCCTCGTTCTCGATTTCGCCGGTCGTACTGTTGAAGTCGTACACCGGCACCCAGATTTCCCAGTCGAGGTTTGCCATCGTCCCCTCCGCGTCCTCGCGGCTGACACCGGGGAACTGGTTGTAGAACTCGTCGATTTCCTCATCGGTCAGTCCGTCGTTCGCGAGGTCGTCCTCGGTAGGAAGCACCGACGGGCCACGCATCTCCTCCTCCGAAAGCGAGATGTCGTCCGCGTCGGCCTCCTGTTCTCCGATGCTGATGAACTCCTCGTCGGAGTAGACGCTGTCCTCGAAGGTATCCTCGTCCATCTCCATTCGACCGGCGATGGCACCGGCCTCCTGTGGGTCGAGCGAGCCGCGATCGACGACGTCGTACGGCTCGAGCAGTTCGACCTCCTCGCCGGCCCAGTACATCTGCTTGTTCGTGCTGGGGTTGTCCGAGGTCCAGCCGACGATGCCGCCGACCGCCGAGTTGCCCCGTACCGTCGCCCTCGAGTAGGCGGTCGAGACGTCGGTGTCGAATCCGGTGCCGCCGATGATACCGCCGACCCCGAGGTTGGGCTGTGAGTTATCGTTTTGCCACGGGTGTTTGCCCTCACCGGCGGCGGGCTTCCCCCCGACGACGGTCGCCGTCGAGACGAGCCGGTTGTCCATGTCGGCGTCGTGGCCGTGTCCGACGAGGCCTCCGACCTGCTGGTACTGTGACTCGACGTGGCCGCTGACCGAGGAGTCCATGATCGTCCCGCCGGCACCGCCAACCAGCCCACCGACGACTGTCTTCCCACGAACGTCGACGTCTTCCAGTCGGACGTTCTCGATGGTCACTCCCTCACCGACAGCGGAGCCGCCGTCGAACTCGGCGGTGATCGCGAACAGACCGACGAACGGCTCGTCGTACCGGTCGATGTAAAGTCCCTCGATCGCGTGGCCCTGGCCGTCGAAATCGCCCTCGAAGGCGGTTCCGCCCTGTCCGTCGTCCTGCTGACCGATCGGTTCGAAACCGGCCCCATCGTTCCAGTACTCCGTGCCGTGGGCGTCGATATCGTTGGCCAGCCGGTAGTCGTCGGCGAGGCTGTCTTCCCAGTCGTCGTGTTGATCGTGAGGTTCCGGGGAGTCGATACACTGCAGTTGATCGACGTTCTCGATCAGGAGATAGCCGTCGTCGTCCCGTTCGGACTCCTCGACCTCGCCACAGACCGGACCGTCGCGTTCGACGACCACCAGCGCGTCGGCCACGTCGTCCTCCGTCCGGACCGTCACCCGATCCGTGATCGGGTCTGGATCGGTCGTGTACTCGAACTCGACAGTGTCGCTCCCGCCCTCCGAGA
>LKNG01000114.1 GCA_001564115.1 Natrialbaceae archaeon Tc-Br11_E2g8
AGGCTCGCCCGGGAGATCGCCTCCCGGGAGTTCCCCGACTCCGTCCATATCGAGGCCGAAGTCGAGCGGGTCCACGGGATGGGACGGCGGTAGCCGGCGCCCGCGACGTCCTTCGTCCGGCCACGACGTACCCATTCGGCGGTCGCCGATCCGGAAGCTCCCCGGCGGGCGTTTCTCGACTCACTCCTCCCGGGACGTGACGCGACCGCTCGGCAGCAACTCGGCGCGATCCCGCTCGGCGAGCCACTCACAGAGCCGGACCAGCTGGTCGCTGGCCGCCTCGAACAGCTCCGCACCCTTCTCCGGGGTGGCGTCGGTCTGGTCCCCGAAGACGCCGTTTTCGCTGTTGTCGATCGCGTCGTAGAACACCCTCGCGCCGAACTGCCGGCCGGTCTCCCGACCGAACTCGGCGAGCCCGCCGTCGCGCGCCTCCGCGAGGCGGTCGGTGTGGACGAGGTCGCCCGCGAGGTGCATGATCATCGCCGTCTCCTTCGGACCGCCGTGGGGGCCGTTGTGTTCGAACAGCTCGTCGACGAGGTCGGGGATGCTCTCGTTCCACATCCACTCGATCGCGTAGACGACCTCCTCGGCGTGGAGCCGGCGGCCGACCTCCCGGAGGTGGGGGACGTTCCCGCCGTGGGCGTTGACGTAGACGATCCGGTCGACGCCGTGGTAGGCGAGGTTCCGCGAGAGGCTCTCGACGTACGCCCGAAACGCGGGCGGGTCGACCCACGTCGTGCCGGGAAACTGTCGGTGGTGAGGGCTGACCCCGACGGTGATCGGCGGGGTGCAGAGAAACCCCGTCCGTTCGGCGGCCTCGCGGGCGAACCCCTCGGCGATCAGGTGGTCGGTCCCCTCCGGCAGGTGTGGGCCGTGCTGTTCGGTCGACCCCAGGGGGACGATGGCGAGTGACTCCTCCTCGAAGTACGCACACAGATCCGGCCAGGCTTCCTCGGCGAGGTACATGACAGAACGGGGGGCCGGCCCGTGGAAAGAGCTACCGATCGATCCGTCAATTATATATCCGGAGCCGAACACCACCCGGGCGAGTGGAGTCCGTGATCCCCACTATCGGCCGCGATCCACGCCTCGCCGCCTCCGTCGGGCTGCTGGCGGGAGCGGGTGCGATCGACGCAGCGGCCGGCTCGCCGCGGGGAGCGCTGGCTGGAGCGCTCGCAGTCGTCGGGATCTACGGCCTCGCGGTCCACGCCCGGAGCGTCGGACGGCGACGGCTCGCCCTCCACGCCCTCGGCCTCTGGCTCGCGTTCCTGGCGTTCGTGCCGGCGTGGATCGTCGGCATCGGCACGGTCGCCGCGACGACCCCCGCGCCGGCCGCCGCCGAGACGGCGCTGACCGGGTTGACGTGGGGTGTGCTCCTGGCTGCGGTCGGCACCACGACGTTCCTCGGCGTCCGTGGGTACTGGGGTCGTGGAGCCAGAGCGTCGGGTGACCGGGTGCTCGAACGGGACTCCGACTACCGATCCCGGTAGTCGAGCCGCGGACGGCCCCACCGGGGAGCGAATCGACCGGCAGCTTTGTTAGCTCTCGGCACTCGTGGACACGTACGAAATGACCACCGACATCGGCCGACGGCAGCTGAGCCGGCGGGCCACGCTCCGTGGGCTCGGCGTCGCCACGGTACTCGGAAGCGCGGGCTGTCTGGGAGACGACGAGGGGCCGCCGGAGGCGGCCAACGAGTACGGCTACGAGACGGTGACCGACCGCGACGTCGACGTCCCGCTGGTCCCGATGGAAGACGCCATCGAGTGGTTCCACGAGGACGACACGGCGTTCGTCGACGCCCGAAACCGCTCGGCGTACGAACAGGCCCGGATCGAGGGGGCCCTCCTGAGTCCGGCGGCGGACGGCCAGGACGAGGACGATCCGGTCGAGCAGCTGCCCGTCGACACCAGGATCGTCACCTACTGCGTCTGTCCACACGCCCTCGCCACCTCGCGCGGATCGAGCCTGATAAGCGAGGGATACGTCCACACCTACGCCCTCGACGAGGGACTCGAGCCGTGGTTCGAGAACGGTTACCCCTCCGAGGGCGAGAGCAACGTCGTCTACGGCCACCCCGATCCGGACGACTGAGCGGACTGTCGGCCGGAGTCGAGGCGTCGAACGGGAACCGAAGGGTCGAGCGGAAACGGAAAACGGCCGTCGAGGGCCCCCGGCGAACCGGCTGACGACGTTCGGGGCACCCGGCGAACCGGCGGACGACGTCCGAGGACGTCCGGCGGGGCGTGACCGTTCGTTACGGCGGAAGGTTGATGTGGTGACCCCTCGACGGACTCGTCGTCGATGACGGGATCGAGCGACGACCGTGGCTTCGGGGCCGAACGCCCGGACGGCCGGAGCGCCGTCGATCGGCGATGATCCCGACCGCGCTGTTTCTCGCGTTCCCGGGACGGTATCTGGAGCCGGTTCCGGGGTTCGATCCCGACGAGTTCACCGACGAGTGGCGATACCGGGCGGATCCGCTGTGGGGGCTGTGGGACGTCGCCCGGTCGCCCCGGGACGTGATCGAGAACGGCCGGGGCGACTGTGTCGACTACTCCCGGCTGGCCGCCTCGTGGCTGTACCACCACACCGAGCGACCGGTCGCCCTGTACGCCATGGGGCGAGTTCACAACCCTCCGGGACACCTCGTCGCCTACGACGGCGAGCGCGTCTACTCGACGGGCGACGTCCACCAAGAGCCGATCGAGAGGTACTGCTCGCGGACCGACCGGATCGTTGTCCTCCGGCGAGGGATCCGCGACGCCGGGGGGCTCCCTCGAGGGCTGTGGCGGCCGTAGCCAACGCCACGCGGCCGTCGGCGTGGCGGCCGTGGCTCTCGTCGGCGTGGTGGCCGTCGTTCCCGCCGGCGTAGCAGCCGTGGCTCTCGTCGGCGTGGCGGCAGTACCACGGCCGATCGCCGGCGTGAGAACTTTGTCCGCGGGGGCCGACCCGCCGGCATGGAGCTCGATCTCGACGGAAACGTGGCGCTGGTCACCGGCAGCGCGACCGGGCTGGGCCACGCCTGTGCGGAGGCGTTCTCGCGGGCGGGTGCGAGCGTCGCTCTCGCGAGTCCGGACCTCGGCGAGCTGGCGTACGCCAGCGACAGGCTGTACGCGCTCGGCGACGGGGAGATCCTCGGCCTCGAAGTGGACGTCCGTCGGCCCGACGGGGTCGCGGCGCTCGTCGAGGAGACGGTCGCGGAGTACGGCGGCATCGACCACGTGGTGACCGGGCCGCGGCCGATCGAACCCGAGGAGTTTCTCGCGGTCGCCGACGAGGACTGGTTCCGGGCGTTCGATCGGCAGTTCATGAGCGTCGTCTGGACGATCCGCGAGGCTCACCCCCACCTGGCCGACTCCGGTCGAGGCACCGTGGTGGCCGTGACGAACCCGGTGATCCGGGCGCTTTCGGGGGAGTTTCCCGTCGCGAGCGCGTTCGGCCGGGCGATTCGGGGGATCGTCGAGAGCCAGGCGCGGGCGTTCGCCCCCGAAGTGCGACTCAACGCGGTGTGCCCGGGGCCACACGCCACGGCCGATCTGGACCGGTTCGTCGACGGCCTCCTCGAGCGCGGCGTCTACGACGATCCCGAGGCCGCCCGGGCGGCCCTGCTCGCCGACTGTCCGTACGACTCCCCGGGCGACCCGCTGGCGCTCGGCCGGCTCGTGGCCGTCCTCTCGAGCGAGCACGCCGGCTTCCTAAACGGCGCGGCGATCCCGGTCGATGGCGGCTCCGGGGGCTGATCGGCGGCCACTGGCGACCACTCGACGGGCGTCGGTTCCCGGTCCGGCCGGTCGGCCGGCTCAGTCGTCGGTCGGGTACGGATCGGGGCCGGTCGACGCCCCGGCGGGCCCCTGGGGGGCCGACCGGCCCGCGAGCCGGCGAACCGCCGGCACGAGCGTCTCCCGGCCCAGGATCGCGAAACCGAGCAGGATCGCCGCGAAGCCGGCGACCGCGCCCACGGAAAGCCCCTCGCCCAGGAACAGCCACCCTCCGAGGGCCGCGACGGCCGGGCTGGCGTAGAAGATCAGGCTCGTCCGGATCGCACCGACCCCCTCGAGCAGGTCGAAGTACGCCGCGTAGGCGATCGCCCCGGCGAAGATCCCGAGGTAGGCGACGACGATCACCGTCGCCAGGGTCCACTCGACGGAGCCGAACGACTCCCCGGCGGCGAGGCTCGTCCCGTGGAGGACGAGGGCGCTCACGGGCAGCCCCCAGGCGATCGTCGCCGTACTCGAGATCGTCGGCCGCGTGCGACGGACCAGGACGCTCCCGAAGGCCGCACAGACCGCGGCGCCGAGGATCCACAGCGTGCCGACGTTCGCCGCCGCGTGAAGCGTCGAGGGACCGACGCCCATCACCAGCCCGACGCCGACCAGGCCGACGGCCGTCCCGAGGGCGCCGCCGGGAGACAGCCGCTCGTCGGCGAGCAACAGGCCGGCGAACACCGGCGAGAGCACGGGAACGAGGCTGAAGACGATCGCACCGACGGCGCTGGGGACGTACCCCTGGCCGACGAACAGGAGCCCGTTCGCCAGTCCGATGGTCAGAACGCCCGCCGCGAGGATCGCCGCGAAGTCGTCCCGGCTCCGTGGCACCAGCTCCTCGCGGGGCGAGGTGCTCGCGGCGTACGCGAGCAACAGGACGGCCGCGAGGTCGAACCGGAGGGCAACGAGCAACAGCGGCGGGACGTACGCCTGACCGGCCCGCGCGGCGACGAACGTGCCGCCGAAGAAGACGCTCGCGAGGACGAAAAGCAGCGCCGCCCGGGCGGTCCTCACCGGCTCACCCCCGTGGCGGGCCGACGACCGCGGTCGGGACGGACGGAAGCCGGAAGGTGGTGAACGGTCGTGGTCGAATCTCCGCTCATCTATCGAACTCTGGTAGGTATTCGCCACGTATAAGTTAATTCAGAAAGTATTTCCCGGCAGTAAACGGCTGCGGACCGCGTCGATCCGTCGTCGGTCGACCGTCGTTCGCGACGTGAAAAATTTTCACGGTCCGAAAAGAGGTTATCCCTGGAGCCCGAGGCGAGGGTATGGACCGGAGCCTCGAGGAGATCGAGTTCCTCGCCCGCTCGCACAACCGGGTCGAGTGTCTCGAGGCGCTGTCGGCGGGGGCACGGACGCGTTCGGAGCTCGCCGCCGAGACGGGTGCCTCACAGCCGACGCTGGGTCGAATCCTCCGTGACTTCGAGGAGCGACGCTGGGTCGAGCGCCGGGAGGACGGCTACGTCGCGACCGCGACGGGCCGGCTCGTGGCCGAGGGGATCGTCGACCTCCGGGGGATCCTCGAGACCGAGGCCACCCTCCGGGAGGTGATCGAGTGGCTCCCGGCCGGCGAGATGGCCGTCGACCTCCGGGAGCTGCGGGAGGCGACGATCACGACGCCGACGCGGACCCGACCCGGGGCGCCGGCCAGCCGGGTCGGCGAGTTGCTCGCCGACGCCGACCGGATCAGGGCGGTCTCCCACGCGTTCAACGAGCGGAGCCTGAGCGGCGTCCGCGAGGCGACCGTCGCGGGCGAGGGCTCGTTCGCCGGCGTCTTCTCCCGGGCGGCCATCGACGCCGTCGTCGACGACGAACCGCTGTGCCGGCGGCTCCGCGGGCTGCTCGACGCCTCCGGGGCAACGCTCCGCGTCGTCGAGGGGGAGGTCCCGCTCGCCGTGACCGTCGTCGACGACGTCGTCGCCCTCCTGCTCCGGGACGACGACGGCATCCTCCAGGCCGCCCTCGAGGTCGAGTCGCCAGCGGTCCACCGGTGGGCCGTCGACGTCCACGAGCGCTACTGGGAAGCCGGGGAGCCACTCGCCGCGGCGGATCTCGTCCGGTAGACGACAGGGGCGGCTGCCGTCGGCCTGCAGAGCCGTCGGGCCCGCCGGGGAGGATTCGATCACCTACCAGTGGTCGGTAGACCAGCAATTATACACGAACCGCACGACCCGAACGTGGAACGTCAGTTCGCGCGTCCCGCCCCGAAAACCGGATCGCCAACGACTGTTACGGCGTCGCCGGCTCGAGCGCCCCTGCCGTGGCGTCCGTCCCCTCGCCGTCCTCGATCACGTACCGCTGGCCGACCATCGGATCGAGCAGGCTGTCGACGGGGGCCCGGTCGTCGTACAGGGTCGGCACGTCGTCGGTCCGGACCTCCTCGATCCGGTCGTCTATCTCCTCGCCGAGCTCCGGGACGTCCTCGCGGGCGCCGTTTCGCTCGTGGAGCTCCGTCGTCGAGACGCCGTCGGGATCGTTGGTCGCCACGAGCTGGATGTTCTGGACGGAGCCCGACTCGGACGTCCGGTAGGCGTAGACGTGCGGGAACGCCTCCTCCATGGTCCGATACTGGGCACGGTAGAACTCCGAGGCCGGGCCCTCGGGCGCCGAGATCACGTTCGCCACCAGGACGCCGTCGTCGCTCAGGCGCTCGGAGACGAGCGTCATGAACTCGACGGTCGTCAGCTCGAAGGGGACCTGATCGCGCTTGTAGGCGTCGAGGACGATCACGTCGTACTCCCGATCGCTCTCGGCGAGGAACGTCCGACCGTCGTCGGTGTGGACCCGAAGCTCCGCGGAGCGTTCGAGCCCGAAGTACTCCTCGGCGGCCGCGGTGACCTCGGGGTCGATCTCGACGACGTCGACGGTCACGTCGTCGTAGGTGCGCTCGAAGTCCTGGGGGCCCGTGAAGCCGCCGCCGCCGACGAACAGCGCCCGCTCGGGCTCCTCGACCATCAACATCGGCAGGTGGAAGTACCGGGTGTACGCGAACACGTGCCGCTCGGGGTCCTCGAGGTCCCGGGCGCTGTGGTGGGCGCCGTCGAGGTACATCGTCCGGACGTCGCCGTCGTCGACCACCTCGAGTTGCTGGTAGGCCGTCTGGGTGCTGTAGACGACCTCCCCGCGGGGATCGAGCCCGACGGCCCCGCCGCTGGCGGCGACGACGAGCAGGACGGTGACGACGACCGTCGCGACGACCGGCCGTCGGGGAAAGGCGGGCGCCGAGAGCACCAGCGCCGTCCCGACGAGCAGAAGGCCGAAAAAGAGGCCGATGCTCTCGATGCTCATCGACGGGATGAGCACGAACGTCGTCGCGCCGGCGCCGAGGATCGAACCGATCGTCCCCAGCGCGTAGACGTGGCCCGAGGCCTCGCCGACGCCCTCCTTGTGGGAGAGTTCGGCGGCGTACGGCGAGATGAACCCGAGCAGGTACGTCGGCGGGCCAAAGAGGACGACGATCGCCGGCAGCGAGGCGTACCGGCTCGGCAGCGGGATCTGGGCGGTCGCGATCAAAAGCAGATCCCGCGCGTAGATCAGGATCGCCACGTAGACGGCCGTAAACAGGAGCAGCCAGATCAGCCGGCGGTGGTCGGCGTGGGTGGACGCCCGCCTGCCGCCACGCCAGTAGCCGAGACTCAACGCGGCCAGAAAGACCGTGATGATCCCACCCCAGGTGTAGATGCTGCTCCCGAACTGCGGGGCGACGATCCGCCCCGCGAGGATCTCCAGGCCCATGCTGGCGACGCCGGAGACGAACACCGCCACCTCGGCTTTCGTCACCCGCCGCCCCCCGAGGGCCGACAGTACGTCCATCAGTGTACCGGAGTGGGCCGGCGACCGAGTATGTGTCGCTGTCGGCCGCGGTGGAAATCGATTTGCGTCCCGACGGCGTACCCCCGACCGGCCGATGACGATACACCCGATCCGAGCCGGTCTCGGCAGCCGGCCGTGAGGATCCCTATGAGTGCCGAGGCCAGCTTTCTATCCATACATTTCGGAAAATGTGTTGATCGTGGCTGTGCGTCCGAACTGATACTGCCGCAAGAAATATCGGATGAACCTTTGACAGTAAGTATATGCAGACTCGTACTGAAACGCTCGCATCATTGTATCTGGATGGTTTCTTCGATATCCCATCATACCAACGTAGCTACTCGTGGGAGGAATCACAATTAGAAGACCTCATCGACGATCTCCGGTATCTTCCCGAGGAATCCAACCACTTTTTCGGAAACATCATCCTCGACAAGAAGGACGAGCAGTACAAAACAGACAGAGGAAGGCGCTTCGACGTGTATGATGTTGTTGACGGTCAACAGCGATTAACGACCGCACTCATCTTTCTCCATGTCGCCACGCAGTTCGATGACGTGGTCGACGAGACCGTGTCAGAGGACAATCTGATATTCCCCGTTGACGAGCGCCCCCGATTAATGCCGCAGGATCAGGACGGGGAGTTCTTCCGGGATTGCCTGTTCGGCAGTGCGAGTTTAGAGTGCGAAACTCCATCACAGGAGCGTCTCGAATACGCGAAGGAGTATTTCGAGTCGGAGTTTGAAGACCTACCTGTCCGAGAGATATCCGAGCGCCTACGGTATGACTGCAAAATCAACGTTGTTGAGATAGATAGTGACTCTGAAGCCGCATCGATTTTCGAGAGTATCAATGACCGAGGGAAACCTCTGTCATCGCTCGACAAAACGAAGAGCTTCCTGATGTATATGGACGACCGTTCCAGTAACCGGGGGGCGCTTGAAACCAAAATCAAGCAGCGTTTCGGGAGCATCTACCGCGAGCTGTTCGTTCTTTCTAACGGGCA